>DAOUFX010000444.1:0-17721 GCA_034429675.1 Anaerolineae bacterium
CCCCCGCCCGCTCAAACACCCCTTTTAACCCATCCGCGTTCAGCGGTAATTCCGGGCTAACAGCTAAAGGCTAACAGCTATTTTCAAAGGAGATCACGATGACACACCACTGGGCTTATGATTCGATTTTCTATCACATCTACCCGCTGGGGCTTTGCGGAGCGCCGGAGCGCAACGATTTTCAGTCGCCCGCCGCGCCGCGCCTGGAGCAACTGTATGACTGGATTCCGCACTTGCGCCGGTTGGGCGTCAATGCGCTGTATCTGGGGCCGCTCTTCGAGTCCACCGCGCACGGCTACGACACTGCCGACTACTTCTGGGTGGATCGCCGGCTGGGGGACAACGCCACGCTGGCGCGCCTGGTCGCGGCGCTGCACAACAACGACATCCGCGTCATTTTGGATGGAGTCTTCAATCACGTGGGGCGCGACTTCTGGGCGTTTCGCGATGTACAGCAAAATCTGCAAAACTCGCCCTACCGCGACTGGTTCCAGGGGCTCACCTTCGAGCGGCCAAGCCCTTATGGGGATCCGTTCTCCTACGAAGGTTGGAACGGGCATTGCAGCCTGGCCAAACTCAACTTGCGCCATACCGAGGTCAGAATGCACCTGCTCCAGGCCGTCGAGACGTGGATACACGACTTCGACATTGACGGGTTGCGGCTGGACGTGGCCGACTGCCTGGACATGGATTTTATGCGCGAGCTGCGCGCATTTTGCAGCGCCCGCCGCCCCGATTTCTGGCTGATGGGCGAGGTGGTTCACGGGGACTACCGGCAGTGGGTCAACCCGGACATGCTTCATTCGGTGACCAATTACGAGTGCTACAAAGGGTTATACTCAAGCCACGTGGACAAGAATTACTTCGAGATCGCCTACTCGCTCAACCGGCAATTCGGCGCGGGCGGCTTGTACGAGGGCCTGCCGTTGTACAACTTCGCCGACAACCACGACGTGAGCCGCGTCGCCAGCATGCTCACCGATCCGGCGCACCTGTACCCGCTCTACTGCCTGCTCTTCACGATGCCGGGCGTGCCATCGCTCTACTACGGCAGCGAGTGGGGACTCGCCGGACAAAAGGACAGCTACACCGACCGTCCGCTGCGCCCGCAGCTCGATATGGCAGCGGTGCGAACCGCGCCCCACCCCGATCTTGCCCGCGCGCTGGAACGGCTGGCCACGATTCGCCGGCAATCGCCTGCGCTCAAGTACGGCGGATACCGCCAGCTCTACGTCAGCCACGAACAACTGGCGTTCATCCGGCAGACGCCGGACGAGCAGGTGATCGTAGTGGTAAACGCCGCCGAGAAACCGGCGCTGGTTTCTTTCGAGGCGCCGGAGATTGCCGGGCGGCAGTTGGTGGACTGGCTCAATCCCGGTGAAGTTTTCTGGGGCGGCGACGGCAAAGCGCACGTGGATGCCATTCCGGCGCATTGGGCGCGCATCCTGGCGGTTCGATCCTGACGGTTACAGCAGCACGCCTTCGATGGCCCGGCGCGGGCTGGGTAACGCCGCCCGCGTCGGGTAGCCCAGGCGGAACATGCTCAACGGTTGCCAGTCAGGCGCATTGATCAATGTCTGCAACGCCTCGCCAAACTTTGGCGCGATCCCCAAAGCCTCCTCGCGTCCGGCGCGATCGGGCATCTGGTGCATGATGTGCATCCCCAGTCCGGCAACAGTTCCCCAGAGATGCATCCGCTGCCACAGGCGTCCGGTCTGGAGCTGCTGCGCCCGGTCGTTTTTGTCGCGCACCGCCACAATCCCGAAAGCGCCTGCGGTGGGAACGTGCGTCGTGCGTGTAGTCTTCAGCCACTCGCGCTGATTCTGCTCCGGCGACATCGGCGGGAGCAGCTTCGCCAGCGCCAAAATCAGCGGCGGGAGTCCGGCAGCGTCCAGTGTGATGCCGTCGCGCCGCCGCTCGATCTCCTCGCGCGAGTTGCGGGTCCAGGCGGCCACGTCGGCGGACTGCTCCGCGTCCCCGATGACGGCCTCGGTCGCCTGCAGGATGAGATCATCCACACGCCGCCGCGCATCGGCCCCGGTGAACCAGAAAACGCGCACGTCCGCCATCTCCGCGCCCAGCGCCGCAAGTGCGTCCAACGTGGACGTCTCCGGCAGGCGGGAGGTATCGTAAGCGGCGCGGTTCATGTGACGCCGGGGAATCGCCTCGTACAGGTCGAGAACGGATGGCCCGACGCTATCCGCAGACGCACCACCCCACGCAACTCGCGCCATGTGGAGCGGGTTCGCCGAATCCGGCAGCAAGGTCACGGCCGGCGCAAACCCATGCGCCCGCGCCGCCACCACCATATTTTCGACGGCGCAGCCCAGGGCAATCGCCACGTTGCGCCCGAAGGGATCCACCGCCGGCAATTGGCGCGACGGATCGGCGAAAACATCCACCTGTGACCCGGCCACCTGAAACAACCACGGCTGCGAGTTGTCGGGGTTGGCGGCAAGGATCGCGGCGCGCACAAAGGTTAAGGCCCCTTCATCTGGCAATCCCTTCCAGGCAGCCCACGGATCGTAGGCCGATCCCGCGCCCGGCGCAAAGACGCCCTGATCCACAACGCGCCATGCGCCCCCACCGGTCACCAAAGCCAGCGCCGCAGCGCCGGCCGTCTTCAGAAATGTACGACGAGTCATTGTTTGCATGGTACTCCTTCAAAAATCAGCACGGAGAGATTTTTTTAAGAATCTCCGTGGCCTCCGCGCCTCCGTGGTAAAAAATCCCCTCACTCCACAAATCCCATCGCGGACAGGAATTGCCGCACCTCAAAGCGAAACAGCTCCGCGCAGTCGCCCACCAGCGGGCCGAGCTGGCCGATCAACTCCAGCGAAACCAACCCGTGGACGCGGGTCCAGCCCACCAGCGTCCAGTACATCGCCGTGAGCGAGACCGGCGCAGAGTGCGCCGCGATGATGTCCTCAAGCTGTTGTTGCAAAGCCGGCGTGAAATGGGAATCGGCGAGCGTGGGGATGACGCCGGCCCGCAACGCCGCCTCGGCCAGCGCCGCGAAGAAATCCAGGCCGCGTCGCGCCGCCGGAAGCAGCGCCTCCCATGCCGGACGGTAGCCGGGTACCGGCGTCCCGTAAATCAAGGCAAACTGCACCGGGTTTGCCAGCGCCCAGTCGCGGTAAGCCGCAACGGCAGCGGCGATGCGTCCGGCATAATCGTCTGCCGGCAAATCCGCGCCGGACGACTCCAGCGCCGCTATTTGCGCGTGGTAAGCGTCGTCGCTGAGCGCCGTCAGCAGCGCGTCGCGGCTGGCATAGTAGCGGAAAATCGCTGCCGAGCTCACCCGCATGTCGCGGGCGACGGCGCGCAGCGAGAGCGTCGCCGGGCCGTTCGCAGTCATCTGTTCCCAGGCCAGCGCCTTGATCTCCGCAACGGTCGTGTCATGGTAGGCTTCACGGCGGGTTTTGGTCATAGAAAGCTCCCTTGAAAATAGCCCGCTAAAGCGGGGGAACTAAAGGAAGGTTTTTCGCGGGCTGGTACCCCCGCCCGCGAAAAACTCCCTTTATATCTCTGATTTTGATCAATAATCACTTTGTTATCAGTGATAACATTTTATCGAATATTCTTTGTTTGTCAAACAATGAGCTACCGGGTAAAATCTGGAAATGGTTCAGATAAGCGTAGAATATCAGCGAGATTCCTTCCTCATCAGCACCGACCCAGGCAAACTGGACGTTGACTTCATCCACACCTGGCTTTCCACCGTCTCGTATTGGGGACAGGGACGTTCGCGCGAAGTCGTCGAGACTTCCATCGCCAACTCGATCTGCTTCGGCGTTTACGACGGCGCGCAGCAGATAGGGTTGGCGCGGTTGGTCAGCGATCAGGCGACGTTCGCATGGATCGCCGACGTATTTATCGCCGAATCTCACCGCGGGCGCGGCCTGGGCAAATGGCTGATGGAATGTGTCGTGGCTTATTGCGATACCCATCTCCCCACCATCAAACGCCTCCTCCTGGCCACCCGCGACGCCCACGGCCTCTACCGCCAATCCGGCTTCGTGCCGCTGGAAAACCCGGAAAATTGGATGACGCGGAGAAGATAGTGCCGGGCAAGACGGTAGACGGTAGACGGTAGACGGTAGACAGGGGAAGAGGGAATCCGCTGACTCGCTGCCCCGCCGAGTCGCCCGGGTTTCGATTTCCCGTCACGCCTTTCAGGTGACGCTTTACCCTTTACGTATTGCCCATTGCCCTTTACTATAACGGTTGGATGGAAATCACAGTCTACACGTCAGAGATTATGGAAGGTATTTTTTGCACACGGAGTACCGTGTGCAAAAAAATACCCCCCTTTACCCTGGCCATCAGAGGTGACTACGGACTTTCGACTTTTTAACTTTTGACTTCCGCTATTTTCAGAGGAGAACAATGCCACCCCTCACACGACATGACTTTATTTGGCGCTTGATCGGAGCGCAGGTTCCGCGCCTGTGGTGCCCGCCGATTACGCATTACACGGATACCGGCGCAATTGACACGGCCCGTATGGCCGCGCACTGGCGCACGCTGCAACCTTACGTGGGCGGCATGTTGGTGCCCGGCTCCACCGGCGACGGGTGGGAAATGACACCGGAAGAAGTTGAAACATTGCTGACAGCGGCGCTGGATCTGTGCGCCGGCGCCGGGCCGCGCCTGCTCATCGGTATCCTGCGCACAGAAGCCGGCGCGATGGTCGAAGCGATCCTGCGCGTCGTAGAGATGCTCAAGACGCGCAGCGGAGAGACGGATACGCTCTCCGCCCTGGTGCGCGCCAACGTGTGCGGCTTTGCCGTCTGCCCGCCGCGCGGCGCGGACCTGACCCAGGAACAGATGCGGGTCGCGCTGGCAGCGGTGCTCGATCTGGGCGCGCCGGTGGCGCTCTACCAACTGCCGCAGATCACCCAGAACGAGATGTCGCCGGAGCTGGTCGCCGGGCTGGCGGCGCGCTACGAAAACTTGATGATGGTCAAAGACACCAGCGGCGCGGATCGCGTGCCGCTGAGCGACCGGGGCCAAAGTGGCATGGTGCTGGTGCGCGGCGCCGAGGGCGAGTACGCGCAATGGCTACGCGAATCCGGCGGGCCGTATCACGGCTGGCTGCTGAGCACCGCCAACAGCTTTCCGGCGGAGTTGAAATCCGTCATCACGCTGCTGGAGATCGGCAGCGATAAGGAGCGGACACGGGAGCTTTCCGGGACGTCCGGGGACGGTCATCCACCGGCCTTCTATCTCGACCAGGCGCAAAAGCATTCGGAAAACCTTTCGGGGGTGTTCTACGCGATGGCAAAACTGGTGTCCCCCCTGCCGCACGGCAACCTCTACGCCAACGCCAACAAAGCGCTGGATCACTGGATGGCCTACGGCCCGGCAGCGCCTGACATGCCGGCGCCGATGCTTCACGCGGGAGTGCGTCTGCCGGCAGACATCATCACCCAAACCGGCGCGATCCTCAACGAAGCCAGGCTGATGCCGCGGGCCGGTTATTTATTGGGGACTGCCATGATGGACAACCGCAAACACTAAACGTCGGCAAAAAAAACAAAGAGGGGATTTCGTGAACGGCGCGCCGCTCACAAAATCCCCTTTTTCATTCAACGAACAGCGAAAGGCTATGTTCAAGGAGGCGACATGACCGAATACCGCATCACATCCCATCCCATTTTGGAGATCGAACCGCAAGCATCCATCGAATTCACCTGGCAAGGGCAGCCGTTGACGGCGCAGCCCGGCGAGACGATCGCCGCAGCGTTGTTCGCCCACGGCGTCCGCACCTTCGGCCACCACCATCGCGATGGCGCGCCGCAGGGTATCTTCTGCGCCAACGGGCAATGCGCGCAGTGCATGGTCATCGCCGGCGGGCGCCCGGTGAAAGCGTGCATGACGCCGGTCACGCCGGGCCTGCACGTCGAACCGCTGAACGGGTTGCCGGAACTGCCGGAGGCCGTCCACGAAGGGGACGCGAATACACGAATGGCGGACGGCGGGTCAACGGGCGAGCGGGTGAGCGAGCCTGCGGATTACGGATTACGGATTACGGATTACGAATCACGTTTCACGTTTCACGCTTCAGACCCCCAATCCAAAATCCAAAATCCAAAATCCAAAATCGAAGTCCCCGTCCTCATCCTCGGCGGCGGCCCTGCGGGGATGTCGGCGGCGCTGGAGCTGGCGCACTGCGGGGTGCGGTCGCTGCTGGTAGACGACAAGGCGCGTTTGGGCGGCAAGCTGATTTTGCAGACCCACCGCTTCTTCGGCGACATCAACGCGGTCTACGCCGGGACACGCGGCATTGACATCGCCGCGCGGATGGAAAAAGAGATCGGCGAGAGGGAAGAGATCACCGTCTGGCTCAACAGCACGGCGCTGGCGGTGTTCAGCGACGGCGTGGTGGGGGTGTTGAGGAGCGGGGAAGCCATCCACGAAGGGGACGCGAATACGCGAATCATGAATC
This sequence comes from Anaerolineae bacterium, assembly GCA_034429675.1. Taxonomy (GTDB): domain Bacteria; phylum Chloroflexota; class Anaerolineae; order B4-G1; family SLSP01; genus JAKQHY01. Next base: position 6,452 of record DAOUFX010000444.1, read on the forward strand.
ATGAATCGGAGAAGCGGAAAGAAAGCGAGTCAGCGGTTCAGCGGGGCCCCTACTCCCTACTCCCTACTCCCTACTCCCCCTCCAATCCAAAATCTAAAATCCAAAATCTAAAATCCCTCGAAGCGTATTGCCTCATCCAGCCGCAAATCCTCCTCGTCGCCACCGGGGCGCGCGAGAAGTCGCTGGTGTTTCGCGGGAATACGCTGCCGGGGGTCTACGGCGCGGGGGCGTTCCAGACGTTGGTGAACCGCGACCGGGTGCGGGCGGCGGAGCGATTGTTCATCGTGGGCGGCGGCAACGTGGGTCTGATCGCCGGGTATCACGCGCTGCAGGCCGGGATTGAGGTGGTCGGGCTGGTGGAAGCGCTGCCGGCGTGCGGCGGGTACAAGGTTCACAAGGACAAGCTGGCGCGCCTGGGCGTGCCGATCTACACTTCGCACACCGTCCTCAGCGCCAACGGCAACGATCAGGTGGAAAGCGTCACCATCGCGCAGGTGGACGAGAAATTCCGTTCCATCCCCGGCAGCGAGCGAACCTTCGCCTGCGACACACTCCTCATCGCCGTGGGGCTCGATCCGGTGAACGAGTTCACGGAGAAGGCGCGGGAATACGGCATGGCCGTCTTCGACGCCGGGGACGCCGCCGAGATCGCCGAGGCGTCCGCGGCCATCTTCTCCGGCAAGATTCGCGGGCGGGAAATTGCGCAAAGGCTGGGAGCCGCAACGGAGGCCGTCCCCGACGGCTGGCGCCACACCGTCGAAGTGCTCAAGTCACGCCCCGGCGCCGTCGTGGGTGAGCGACTCCCCGCAGCGGTCGAAGGCGTGACGCCGGTGTTCCACTGCTCGCAGGAAATTCCCTGCAACCCCTGCACCTCCGTCTGCCCGCAACAGCTGATCCACATTGACCCCGCCGACATCCGGGCGCTGCCGGAATTCCTCGGGCCGCACGTCGGCAAGAGCTGCCTGGGCTGCGATCGCTGCGTCGCCATCTGCCCCGGGTTGGCGATCACGCTGGTAGACGCCCGCCAGGACGCCGCGTTGCCCACCGTGACGCTGGCCTACGAATTCCAGACAGAAGCCGATCGGGGGCGAAGCCTGCAACCCGGCGACTCCGTCGCGGCGCTGGACACCGACGGCAACCTCCTGGGCGAGGTGGAGGTGACGCGGGTGAACCAGATCAAGCGCAACGACCACACCGCTCTGGTCAAGGTGCGCGCGCCGCAGGCTATCGCCCGGCGCATCGCAGGGATTCGGCCCCCGACGCTGACGTGGGAACACACCACCATCGAAGCCGCCGCGCCGCGCGTCGCCGACGACGAGATCGTCTGCCGCTGCGAGCGCGTGACCGCCGGCGCACTCCGTGACCTCATTCGCAAGGGTTACCGCGACATGAACGAGATCAAGGCCGTGACCCGCGCCGGGATGGGCGCGTGCGGCAGCAAAACCTGCACCGCCCTGATCATGCGGATTTTCCGCGAACAAGGCGTGCCGCCGGACGAAATCACCGCCAACGTCAAGCGCCCGCTGTTCGTCGAGACGCCGTTGGGGGCGTTTGCGGGAGGGCCATCCACGAATGGGACACGAATACACGAATCGGCGAGTCAGCGAGAAAGCGAGTCAGCGGGGGCCGTCCACGAAGGGGACACGAATACACGAATGGCAGATGGCGAGTCAGCGAGTCAGCGAGAAAGCGAGTCATCGGGGGCCATCCACGAAGGGGAGACGAATACACGAATGACGGATGGCGGCGATCACGTTTCACGTTTCACGTTTCAATCCACCATCCAAAATCCACCCTCCACCCTCCACCATCCAAAATCCAAAATCCAAAATCCAAAATCCTACGACGCCATCATCGTCGGCGCGGGCAGCGTGGGGACGCCGGCGGCGCTGGCGCTGGCGCAAGCGGGAGTGAACGTGCTGGTGGTGGACGGCGCGGCCAGCCAGGGACAGGGCTCCAACAAAGCGGCCATCGGCGGGGTGCGCGCCACCCACTCCGACCCGGCCAAGATTCAGTTGTGCCTGCGCAGCCTGGAGATTTTCTCGACGTGGGAGGAAACGCACGGGCACAACATCGAGTGGAAAACCGGCGGGTACTGCTTCGTGGCCTACCGCCCGGAGGAAGAAACCACGCTCAAGAATTTGCTGGCGGTGCAGCAGCGCTACGGCTTGAACATCGCCTGGCATGACAGGGACGCGCTGCTGGCCATCGCGCCGGCGCTCAACCCCGAAGGACTGCGCGGCGGCACCTATTCGCCGGGGGACGGGCACTGCTCCACCCTGCTGGCCGGGCACGCCTTCTACGATGCGGCTAAAGGGGCCGGCGCCACCTTCCGCTTCAATGAAACAGTACAAGAAATCCTGGCTGAGCCCCAGGTCACGGGGGCGCATCGCCGCGTCACCGGCATCCGCACCGACCGCGGCGAGTATCGCGCGCCGGTCGTCGTCAACGCGGCGGGCGCCTGGGCCGGGGAGATAGGTCGCCGGTTGGGGCTGAACCACCCCATCCTGCCCGAAGCGCACGAAGGTGGCATCACCGAGCCGGTGCAGCCCTTCCTCAACCCGATGCTGGTGGACATCCGCACCGCTGCCGGCTCCAAGAACTACTACTTCTTCCAGTTGCGCAGCGGGCAAGTCGTCTTCTGCCTCTCGCCGGAGCCGGTCATTCCGGGCTGCGATCGCCGCGAAACCAGCGACTTCCTGCCGCTGGTGGCGCCGCGCATGGTAGACCTGGCGCCGCGGCTGGCCGCCATCCGCGTGCGGCGCACCTGGCGCGGCATCTATCCGATGACGCCGGACGGCGCGCCCATCGTCGGCTGGGCGCGCGAGATTGAGGGATACCTGATGGCGATCGGGATGTGCGGGCAGGGCTTCATGCTCGGCCCCGGGCTGGGCGAACTGCTGGCGCGCATGGTCACACAAACCATCACGGCGGCAGATCGGGCCATCCTCGAAGAGCTTTCGCCCTACCGGGCGTTTGCCGGGCAGGAGGCATTGAAGTAGAATGGGGAAAGTAGCCGGTAGAAAGTAGACAGCAAACAGGGGAAGACGCCATGAAAATCCGTGAGATTGTATTTCAAGATTTCCGCTCGTTCCGTGGAGAACGGCGCATCTCGTTCGTGGACCCGGTAACTGATACAGTGCGCCCGGTGACCGTGCTGGCGGGCGCTAACGGATGCGGGAAGACTACAGTGCTTGACGCGATTGAGGCAGTGTTACGTTTTTTTCATGCTAAGTCTTCGTTAGAAGTGCCTTTTATATCACAAGAGCTGTTAAAGGAAGTACAAGAAGACGGAGCTATTTCCCTGACAATAGAAATTTCCGAAAAAGATGTTCTGGGAAGCCTTGATTTCTATGATGAGATATTCCAAACAATGTCATTGTATGCGGGAAAGAATCCACTAAACAACAACTTCGACGGTGTTCTACGCACGAGTGAGAGAAAAGTAACGCCAAGGCTTGAAAAGTGGCGCGAGAGCGTTTCGCAAATGATAGCCGGAATAACTAACGAAGGCGAAGGAGTGGATTTGTATGGCGGAATTTTATCCTTTCCTAGCGAACGACGTTTGGCTGTTATCAAAGGAGGAACAATTAGCGAACCCTCAAGCGAGATAGAGCACGAATGGTTTTTTCACCTCCAATCAAAAGATGAGTGGCGAGGAAGCCTTGAAGAATTGTGGGTTTGGCGAAACTACCTTGATTTGGAACAAGATACTCAAAACAGATCCTACCTTGCTCCATTTGTAAAAGGCGTGGAATACATCCTCGGAGAAAATCGCCAGATAACCATTTCGAAAGGCCGGGTCTATGTGCCGGTAGGCTGGCAGGAACCGGGCAAGGAACGGCCCCTGGTGCGTCTTGACCAACTTCCCTCCGGCGAACAACAGGTGCTCCTGCTTTTCGGCGAACTGGCTCGCCGGATGCGCCCAGGGGCAGTTGTGATGATTGATGAAATAGAAAACAGTCTACACCCTACGCTACAACGGCTGGTTATGTGGAACCTGCGACGCTTAGCGCAAGAATGGGATGCTCAAGTGATTGTCACAACCCACTCAAGAGAAATCATCAGTACGGCAACAGGAGGAGCATTCATCAATCTGGATTATCCTGAGAATCGCTTTGACGTGCCTGTGTTGGAAGCTGAAAATGAGAAGGAACAGGCATGACCACATACCAGACGCCAACCGAAATCCTCAAATGGTTAGCACCCACAGCAGTGTGTGTAATTGTCGAAGGTGAAACAGAAGCCAAAGATCCTTTTTTCTATCGCCATTGGTTTGACTACCTGGCAGCACACGTGCAGTTCTTTCCACAAGATGGTTGCGACAAAGTGGAAGACGCAGTCATCGAATTGCGCCGTCTCCTTAGCCCCAAACGAGTCTATGGTATTGTAGATCGTGATTTTGCCCCAGCGACGATCTACCCACCGCTGTCGCCAGACGGTATCTTGCGCACCCCTCGGTACACCTTAGAAAACTATCTGTTAGACCCGAATTGTTGGGCCGCATATTTTCGACCCTACGCCGCCAAAAACCCCACACCCGGATGGAACGATAAAGGGGAAATTGCACTGACTATCGGCAATCTTTACCGGGAGTGTCTACCTCTCTCAGCCTACAATTGGACTTTGCAGCAAGCGCGGGAGGAAAACTACGCGGCCTTCAAGGCGTTACCAGGAAAGCTCAAAGTATATAAAAAACATCCTCAAGCCATATCTGATCCCCGCAAAGTTGCCGGTGACTTCCACGACATCCAAACGCAAATGGGAATATCAGTGGACTTGAACAGTCTGTACCAAAGACAATTGACCCAACTTCAAACACAGTCCATCTCGAAATGGGAAGAAGTAGTCTCTGGGAAATACGTCCTGGACCTGTTGCGTGAACGATTCCCAATCCACTATTCCAAAGAAGATTGGGAAAAATATATCTTGGGAGCTTATCTGGATATCTGCCTTGATCCTCACCCAGACCTGCTCAACCTTATCAGCCTCATTCTGGACGACGCTAAACGATAGCGATAGCTGAAAGATACAACCATGACTCATACCGCTTCCTGCGCGCATTTAGCGGGTCGCTCGGCAGCGCGGGCAACATTGGCCTCTCTCATCTTCTGGGGTCAGAACTCACCCAAGGAGAGGCTACAATGACCATTCTTGCCGCCGTTGCGCTCGTGATGAGCCTCATCACGTTGGGAGCGAGCCTCCTGGCCGTAACCGGGCTCAAGGGGATGAAGTCCTTCCTGCTGCTGCCGAAATTGACGGCCGCGTCCAGAGCAGCTTGGGTCGCACCGCTTGGCCTGGTAGCCTGTGGCCTGGGACTCTTTTCCGGCTCATTGTTCCTCGTTGGGTTGAATCTGCTGCTGGGGGGAGTCGCCGCATTTTTGTCCGTCCGCTATATCGCGAGAAGCGTCGCCCCACACACCGGATTTGAAACGGCGTTTGGCGCCGATTGGCGCGACCGGATAGAGCCGGAATTGCACGGGCAACTGCCCCAACGGCGCTGGCCCATCTACCGGCCCGACGCGCCGCAACCGCGTTGGGAACGCGACGTCGTCTTTGCGACCGTCCCCGGCACAGAGCGCAAGTTGCTGTGCGATCTCTGGTTCCCCTTGAGCACGGCGCAGACCTCGCACCTGGCGGTGATCTATATGCATGGCAGCGGCTGGTGTTTGTTGGACAAAGACGCCGGAACGAGACCTTTCTTCAAACACCTTTGCGCACAAGGCCATTTCGTGATGGACGTGGCCTATCGCCTGGCGCCCGAGACCGATATGGCGGGCATGGTCGGAGACGTCAAACGCGCCGTGGCATGGTTGAAAACCCACGCTGCCGAGTATGGAATAAACCTTGAGCGCATCGTTTTGGGCGGAGGTTCAGCCGGGGGACACATCGCTCTGCTGGCCGGATATACGCCGCATTTTCCCGCCCTGACTCCGGAAGATGTCGCCAGGGCGGATATTTCTGTGCGGGCAGTGTTCTCCTATTATGGCCCGACCGACTTGCGGGCTTTTTACCATCACAGCGACTGGGGGCGCCTGACAAGCCCGGGAAGCATCATCGAGAAAGTCAGCCATAGCCCCCTCCTCCAAAGCATGAAGCCCAAGGACATCACTGCCGAGCAAATGAATTTCGAAAAAGGGCTATCTACGATGTTACATCTATTTCCCGGCGCGCCGGACGAAGCGCCGGAGTGGTACACGCTGTTTTCACCTATCGAATACATTCAAGCAGATTGCCCGGCGACATTGCTATTGTACGGAGGCGATGATTTTCTCGTTCCCCCGGCAGCAGCGCGCAGCCTGGATGAAAAACTGCGTGCGGTGGGGGTTCCTTCGGTATGCGTTGTGTTTCCCCAAGCAGACCATGCCTTCGACATGGCATCACCGCAGTGGGCGCCGGCTGCGCAGGCTTCATACTACGACCTCGATCACTTTCTGGCGCTGATGGTGTGAATGCACAATGACAAAAATAATACCTATCACTCATAACAATCCTGAAAACCCAAGCGATGTCGCCAAAAGCCGCCCCGTCCGGTTCCGCTTCCTGCGCGCTTTTAGCGTGACGCTTGGAATCGCGCTCGACATCAGCCTCTTTCACCTTCTGGGGAAGCTCCTCGGATCGGAATGGGAGGCCGCCCGGATGCCGGCGGTCTACGGCAAGAATGCCCGCAAACTGAAAAACTTCCTGTTGATGATGCAGGGCATCTTCATCAAAGCGGGCCAGATGATCAGCATCATGAGCAATTTCCTGCCGGATTACTTCCGCAAAGAGTTGGAAGACCTGCAAGACAAAATCCCTCCGCGCCCGCTCGGCGAAATGACCGGGCGCATTCGTAGAGAGCTGGGAAAAGATGCCGACCAGATCTTCGCCGAATTCGACCCCACCCCCATCGCCAGCGCCTCCCTGGCGCAGGTGCATCGCGCCCGGCTCCACGACGGTCGCCAGGTGGCGGTCAAAATCCAATATCTGGATATTGAAAGCAACACCCGGGAAGACCTGCGAACGATCAAGGGATTGCTGTCGTTTTACGGCTTCTTCTTCCGAATCAAGGGTTTGGGAAATATTCACGAACAGTTTAGCCAGATGATCCAGGAAGAACTGGACTTCCGCCTCGAAGCGCAGCACATCGAAACGATTGCGGCCAACTTTGCCGGCAACCCGCAGGTGCTTTTCCCCAACGTGGTTCACGAACTGTCCACAGAACGGGTGCTGACGACAGAGTTTATGCAAGGGGTCAACATCGCGGATCTGGAAAGCCTGGAAAAGCTCGGCCTTGACCGGCAGGCTCTGGCGGAGCGCGTGGTCGCCGCCTATTGCCAGATGATTTTCGTGGACGGCATCTACCACGCCGACCCGCATCCGGGAAACATCCTCGTCCAAGCGGATGGCGGCATCGTTTTCATAGACTTCGGGGCGGTCGCCAAACTGTCGCCGGAGATGAAAGAAGGCATCCTCCATTTTGTCGAAGGGGTCCTGAAACGCGACAACTCCCAGATTTCCGCTGCGCTGCAACAGATAGGGCTGATCGCGCTGCGCGAAGACAGCCGGGACGTTGAAAAGCTCATTGACTACATCTATAACCGTTTCTTGAAGCAAATGACCGTGGATTCCTGGAACTTGTCCGATATCCACGTTGAGATGAGCGACAAACTGGAAACGATGATAGATATGTCGAAAATGGACATCTCCCTTCGCGAGATTATGGCGGCGTTCCAGATACCCAGGGATTTGGTATTGTTGCCGCGCACCCTGGTGCTGCTGCTGGGCCTATGCACTCATCTCAGCCCCACGATGAACCCGATGAAAACCATCCAGCCGTACATCGAAGAATTTGTCCTGGGCAAGGACAAGAACTGGATCAAACTGATCGAAACCGCCGTGAAGGACATTGCCCTGTCGGCCATCACCATCCCGGCGAACATCCAGACGCTCCTCACCAAAACCAACCACGGCGACCTGGAATTGAAAGTCAAAGGGTTCAACGAAAACGTCAACCTGATTTACGCCCTGGGACACCAGTTGCTTTACGGACTGTTCGTCATGTTCTTCGGCGGCATCGGCTACCTGGCCTACAGCCACGGGGAAGTTCTGCTTTCCCGCTGGATGCTCGGCGCCGGCGCCTTCTTCCTGCTCAGCCTGGGCTATTCCATCCTGAGCGCCCGCAAGTGGCAGAAGAGACGATAGCGGCTAAGGGAGAAACTGCGTAACCGAGGCAGGGATTAGTGACCAGGGGATTAGGGATTGGGGGCATTCTTCCCAATCCCTAATCCCCTAATCCCCCAATCACTCATTAACTATTTTCAGCGGAGGTAAATTCATGAAAGTTTTCATAACCGGAGGAACCGGTTTCATCGGCAGCCATGTTTTGAAGAAGCTGGTCGCGCGCGGCGACGAGGTAATCGCGCTGGCGCGCTCCGCGGACGGCATCGAGGCGGTCGAGGCGCTGGGCGCGCACGGCGTGCGCGGCGACCTCGACGACCTGGCGGTGCTGCGCGCCGCGATGCAGGGCTGCGACGTGGTGTTCCACATCGCGGCGTGGTATAAGCTGGGCGGCAACGACCCGGAGAAGATGTATCACGTCAACGTCGGGGGCACGCAAAACGTGTTACAGACGGCCTTCGATGCCGGCGTGCCGAAGATCATCTACACCAGCAGCCTGGCGGTAAACGGCGACACCCACGGGCAAATCGTGGACGAGAGTTTCCGCCAGGGCGCGCCCTTCCTCACCGACTACGACCGCGCAAAGTGGCGCGCGCACTACGAGGTAGCGCTGCCGCTCATCGAGAAGGGCGCGCCGATCGTCATCGTGATGCCCGGCGCGGTCTTCGGCCCCGGCGATCACAGCCTCGTCGGCGAAACGCTGTCGTGGTTCCGGCGCGGTTGGCTGCCGGTGGTACCCGGCCCGGAGACGGTGCTGGGCTACACCGACGTGGAGGACATCGCCGACGGTCACATTCTGGCGGCGGACAAGGGCAAGCCGGGCGAGAGCTACATCCTCACCGGGCCGAATCTCACCATGATCGAATGGCTCACCCTGGCCGCCGAGGTGCTCGGCAAGAGCGCGCCGCAGATCGGCGTTCCCTCGGCGTGGCTGCGCCCGCTCGCGCCGGCCATCGGGGCGCTGGAGAAGGTGATACCGCTGCCGTCGCTGTTCTGCCGCGATTCCGTTATCGTTCTCGGCGCCTCCTACGCCGCCACGGCCGACAAAGCCCGGCGCGAACTCGGTTGGACGCCGCGCCCGCTGCGCGAGGGATTGAGCAGGACTCTCACTGCGCAGGCCAACGCGCAACGGATCGCCGCCGGCTGGGATTTCGACCAGGAGCGCCGCAAGCGCGTGACCTTGTTGGCAACCGCCATGGCGCTGGCCGTGATCCTGCTGTGGATCCGGCAATGGCTGCGCCCGCGAAAGAGGCGATCCTGATGAACTTCGAATTCGCCACAGCCACCCAAATCATCTTCGGCCCCGGCGCGATCAAGCAGGTCGCGCCGCTGGCGGCAACGTTAAAGGGCGACGGGCGCGCCCTGCTCATCACCGGGAAGACCGCGGCGCGGGCGAAGGCGCTATCGGAAGCGCTGGCGGCTAACGGCGTCGAAACGACGACATTCAGCGTGCCCGGCGAACCGACCGACGCACTGATCCGCGACGGCGTGGCGCTGGCCCGCGAGGCCGGCTGCACACTCGTGATCGGGCTGGGCGGCGGCAGCGTGATTGACGCGGGCAAGGCCATCGCCGCCATGCTCACCAACCCCGGCGATCTGCTGGATTACCTGGAAGTAATCGGGCGCGGGCAGGCGCTCACCCGGCCTTCTGCGCCCTTCATCGCCATCCCAACCACGGCGGGCACCGGCGCGGAAGTCACCCGCAACGCGGTGCTGGCCTCCGAGGAAAAGCGCGTCAAGGTGAGCCTGCGCAGCTCGCTGATGCTGCCACGGCTGGCCGTGGTGGACCCGGAGCTCACGTACTCGATGCCGCCGGCAATCACGGCGGCGACCGGGATGGACGCTTTCGCGCAGGTGATGGAGCCCTACGTCAGCCTGGGCGCCAATCCCATCACCGATTCGCTCTGCCGGGAGGGGCTGATGCGGGTATCGTCGGCGCTGCGGCAGGCATACGCCCACGGCGACGACGCCGAAGCCCGCGAGGACATGGCGCTGGTGAGCCTCTTCGGCGGGCTGGCGCTGGCGAACGCCAAACTGGGCGCGGTTCACGGTCTGGCCGGGGTGCTGGGCGGGATGTCGGGAGCGCCCCACGGCGCGCTCTGCGGGCGGCTGCTGCCCTGCGTGATGGACGCCAACGTGCGCGCCCTGCGCAAGCGCGAGCCGAAGAATCCGGCCCTGGAGCGCTACGACGAAATCGCCGTGATCCTCAGCGGCGAGTGGGACGTGGACGCCGGCGACGCCGTCACGTGGGTGCAGACGTTGAACAAAGACCTGAAAATTCCGGGGCTGGGCAGCTACGGCGTCACGGCGCAGGACTTCCCCGCGATCGTCGAGAAGGCAACACAGGCCAGCAGCATGAAGGGCAATCCCATCCGCCTGACGGAGGCCGAACTGCGCGGAATCCTGGAACGAGCGCTATAAAATCTGCGACAAAATTGCCACAAAGTTGCCACAAAATACAAACCCTTTCCAAATGACTTGGGGTTACTATAAAGGTGTTGGTGTTACCTTTATTGGCGAACCCCCGACAGGGTTCGAGAAGCAGCACAGGAACGCTGGACAGTCAGGAGGAAAATCATGAAGCACAGAATCGTGGTAGATGTGGTCTTGTTCATTTTGGGTTGGCTGGCGTTTGCCTCATTGTTCCTTTTCATACCGTTCTAATTCGACGAGCGCCGTATTTCTCTCAAAAAGCCCTGGGATGTCCCTCCCGGGGCTTTTTTTGTGGGTTGAACACTGTTTCCTATCTGTAAAGTCCGCGTTGTCCGTGTTCAACAGGGTGCCCGTCAAAGTTTCGCAAAGCCCAAGTCGCCCGCGTCATTCGCCCGGCGGTCAACCGCCGGGCTACGGAGACACGCCCCGTAAACGGGGCTTCCGGAAGCCCGCTTCAGCGGGCGTGATTCCGTAGCGAGGGCGTTGACGCCCGCGCGTGAGCGGCGAACAGACCCATGCGAAACTTTGACGCCCACCCTGTTCAAAACGTGCTGTTGCGCTCTAGCAAATCCGTTCTATACTACCACCACCGAAGATTTCACCGCAAAGCACGCAAAGGGCGCAAAGTTTTTAAGGATTATTGGTATCATCTCAATAAAAAGGGGAGAAGTGAGGGT
>DAOUFX010000445.1:0-4748 GCA_034429675.1 Anaerolineae bacterium
AGCCCGCAAATGAAAAACCTCCCATTAAGAACGGCTCTAGCCGCAGGTCGTGGAATTGTGGCTTCAATAATTTTCGGGTAGGTTCTAAGTCATCCAGCAATGGATGCGCTTATGATCAGGCAGGGAAATCCTGAAAGACTTGCTTCATCTTCTGGGCGTATTCCTGAAACGTTGCCCGTCCCTTTGGCGTCAGCCGTAGGGTGGTGTTGGGACGCTTACCCTTGAAGGTCTTTTCCACTTCGAGGTACCCGGCCTGCTCTAATTTGCTCATATGGGTCGAGAGATTGCCCCAGGTGAGGCCGGTCTGGTTCATCAGAAAAGTGAAATCGGCGCTTTCGACGACGTAGAGCAGCGCCATCACCGCCAGCCTTGCCGGTTCGTGCACCAGCCGGTCCAGATCGGCCAATCTGCCAAGGTCGAGTTCGTCGGGAATCTTATTCATTGGCGGTATCCGTCCGGCGCAGCGGATATCTCTTCAGAAAGTTTACGAAGAGCGCCAACCCCGGAAGAACGATCAATCCACCGATGACGATGGGGTACACGGGGTGGTTGAGGTAGATCATCAGGAACGTCCCCAGCGCCATCATCGTGGCAATATAGTAGCCGCGCGGAAAATCCGAAAAGTACGCCATCACAATCATGCTCGTCCCGACGATAAGCGATCCGATGGCAGAGACGATCAGCAATTCCAAACTGCGGTTATTGATGGAATTGCTCACCGCTGCGCCTATCTCGGGATTGGCTGCTGCAAATGCCGTCAGGCCGACTAATCCCACCTGGATCAGGACGAACACCCCCAGGATGATCGCCAGCGTTTGCTTCTTCTGTTTGCGCACCGCTCCGAACTGCACCTGTCCCAGGCGCGGCTGGGTGATGTATTTCTTGCCGGCACGGAAGAGACTATAGTCTAGTGCGATCAACAGCACAGCCAGGATGATGTTAAGCGGGCTGTAGCCGCTTTCTGGGCGGTAGACGAAGATGGCCATGCTCACCACCACCAGACCGAGGTACATATCCCACAGCCCATCCTGGTAGGTGGCACGGAACGCCTTCCGTTCGATTTCTTTAAGATTGAGTTGCATTGACATTTTAGCGCCCCCTTTGTTATATAAATATCTTTGTATTACAAAGATATTTATATTTTATAGTGTTTTACTCGTCTTGTCAAGAGGCAAAACTCACTGGGGGCGTAGACTCAGGCATCATTGCGCCTCATCAGGGATTGAAAGTATCTGATGTACCCCTTCCCGGAAGCTAATTCTTACAAATGGTTAGCTTCCGGGAAGGTTAACTTAACGTGAGTTTATTGGCAGGATTTGAGCGCCTGGAATGCATCATAGTAGCGCTGGATGATGGCGCCATAGGTTACTTCTTGTCCCTGACCATTGTAAAGCAGGGCAAATCTCACAAAATCCCTGGTCTGCATCGCAGGTATAGCGCCCCGGCTTTTGACGAAGTCGAAGAAACCCAGCAGTTGCATACGTATATCCGCGCTAAAAGCCTTGAACATGGCTTGTATGGTGGGGTAGCCAATCATGGTATAGTTAAAGCCCATAATTTGCACCAGGCCCATGCTAATCGAGAGCTTGGCTGCGGCGTCATCCAGTCGCTGCGCTACGCCTAGCACATTCCACTCTTCGATTGGGTTGCCGTGAAACTCTCGCCAGGCCGCATCGGGGCTGGGACGGTAGAGATGCCCTTCCCACGAGCGGTTTGCGCTGAACTGGAAGAGCGTGTTAAATGTGTCGGGGTGGTATTTGCCCCAGTTGCTCCAGAAGATGTGGTTTTCAAAGCGGATGATCATGCGTCCATCTGGCCCGGAACTGCGCCCGCCCGATTCAGCGGCGACGACGGCTACGGCTACAGCCGGGTCAGTCCCCAGCCGGGCGGCCAGCGGCCCAAGCAACCCTCCGTAAGCGTTCCAGATCCTGGCTGCCATCCCCATATTCACTGAAGCGCCGGATGGCAGGATCAGCGGCGTAGCCGGAGCCAGCGGCAACTCGCGCACGTCGGGTTGATCGCTCAAAAAGCCGCTGACGGCTGCCGGGGGCGGCGTCACCGGGGTGACCGCTGGCGAGGGAATCGAGCCGACCAACGTCACGCCTTCCGCCTTTTCACGGCCCCAGCCAAAGGTTTCGCTAGGAGTCTTGACCCACAGCCACGGTGTGCTGTCGGATTCCGTCACGCGCTGGTAAACCACCAACGGGCTGCCGATGGAAACGCGCTCTGTCGGCGTCAGCGTCACGTCACGGCTCTCTCGCAGGCCCAGGCCGCCGGCAGCGCGCACCGGTTGAGTGTCCAGCACATAAACTGTGGCCGGCGTGACCGGCGGCGTGGGGGAAAGGTAACGCTCTCCGCCGGCGCCGGCTGCCACCCAGGCAGTGATCCCCTGGTCGGTCAGGATTTGTTGCCAGAAGTAACCATTGGCGTCCGGGCCGGATTCTGGGCTGAGCGCGGCCAGGTGTTGCCCAAACGGCACGCCGTCCGCCACCGATCCGGCGGAGACTGCGGGTTGGGCGCGCAGTCGCAGGCCGATGGGAGCGATGACCCACACATCACCCTGAGTGGCAACCACGCCAAACGAAAACGCGCCGTCTGGCGGCGGGGGCGGTGGGGCCATCGGCACGGGGACGAGCAGGCTAAAACCAGCGCCGCCCCACGCATCCCAAAACGTTTGGTAGGCGTAAGCTCGCCGGTAGCCACCGTTGTCCGCTTCGTCGGCTTCAGGGTAGTGCGGATCGTTGATGAACACCACCCCCTCGCGGTCATCGTAGCCGACCACCACCACATAGTGCGCGCCGGTACGTTGACGCTCCAGCCGGTCGGGGATGTCGCCATACTTGAGCAGCACGATAGGCGGTTGGCCGTCGTCAATCAGGCGTTTGAGATCGGCGAGGGTCCGCCCTTTGTCTTTGAACATGGTCAAACCCAAAGCCTGCGCGCCGCGAATAAGCGCGGCCGGCGAGAGTTGTTTCTTCCTCCCTTCACTGGCGGCGACAACGTCTTGGGCTGATGTGGGCTGCGTCATTGCTCCCAACAACATCGCCACACAACACGCGCCACTATCGAGCCGTTCTTTGCTCTCGCCAACGTAGCGCGATACGTAAGGTACACTCAAGATTTTCTTCGTCATCATACCCTCCCTGATCAATGCGGATTAGAATTTAATAGGGGAATCCCCTCCATTAACTTTCCCACAGTCAACTTGCTTTTACTACACTTCGCTAATTGCGCGGGCTTGCTCCGACCACGTCTCAACATGGCTGCCCCGCAGCCCCGTTTCGGCCAGCACAGCCTTCAGTTGTGTGGGGGTGAGGGCGGCCAGCTGTCGGAATGTGCCAATCCCCACCGACACGAGCAGCGCCGCAATCTTCGGGCCGATACCCTTGATCCGCTCCAGGTCATCAAAGCCCAACGGACGCAGTTCTCCCGGCGCCTCTGCGTCCAATCCGAAGGACAGCGCCCCCGGCCCGGCCGCGCCCGATTCCGACGGCAGACATAGACACCAGGCGGCCACATAGCCCTCCTTCCCGGCCGGGGTACGCACGTGCAGCCACTCGCCGTACTCACCCACCTTGGACAGGGTCGCGTCCGGCGTTTCGAGTGAATCCAGCAACATTCCGTGAGGCAGTTGATCCAGAACGGGGTCGGTGCTGGGAGCCGGGCGGAAATTCAACGTGTCCCCCGGAATATTGACCTGCACGCGGTACATTTCGCCGCCGGCCACGCCAGATTGGGCGCCGCCGGCTGCCGCGCCAGGAAGATTGACATATAGCGCCGCCACGTGGCCCACCTGCCCGGCGGACGTGCGCACCCACAGCCACTGGTTGTCCTGCCCCAGCTTGCGGCGCGTCACATCCTCGGCTTCGAGCGCTCCCACGATGGTTCCGCAAGGCAGGACAGTGAGCACAGCGCCCACCGCCGGCGCGTCGCGCAAGTTCAGCCCATCTCCGGCATTCACCTGTACATCGAGCGTGGTTTGCGCCGGAGGGGTGGGGCGCGGCGCGTCCGTAGCCGCCAGATAAGGGCTCGGGTTAACGATGTCGTCGCGGTAAGCCGTCTCGCCATAGGACGCGCCACGCTTTTTCAGCGTGAAATGCAGATGTGGGCCGGTTGAGTTTCCGGTGTTGCCGCTCAGGGCGATCACCTGCCCGGCTTGCACCGACTGCTCCTTTGCCACAATCACTTGTGAGAGGTGGGCGTAAAGCGTCTGATAAGCTCCGCCCTGATGTTGGATACGGATGTGTGTACCATAGGCTGACGTCGTTTGGCCAACATATTGAATGTCGCTGACCACACCATCGGCGACGGCGTAAATTTCGGTGCCGATGGGGATGGCCCAGTCAATGCCTTCGTGACCAGGTAAGTTAAATTTCTTGTAAATATCCGGGTTTTCCCCGAATTGTTGGGAAATCCACGCATCACGGCGCACCGGCCACTGAATAGTGAGACTCATTGGATACCTCCTTTACTGAATGCCCGGCAAACGTTTGCCAGATCTGGGGTAGATGTGGACTTTTTGAGTGTGTCTTCTAGTGCAGAATGAGGGTTTGGGATTTAGCTTATGGGGCACCTCCGATTCGATTGCCCGCGTTGGATCGCGCAGTTATGACATTTCATACTCTTCACAACACATCAGCTCCCACTTCTGATAAACCAGGAGCAGTTTTTGAGCCTGACAACCTGCGCCACAGCTTGCCCCCGTGCGTCAGACGCATATTGGCGCAATTGCAGGCGGGCTTGCTGCG
>DAOUFX010000446.1:0-29662 GCA_034429675.1 Anaerolineae bacterium
CGCCCGCAAAAAACCCTTTTAAATGATCATTGCCAGGAGCAAAATGGCAATTTCACCCAGAATCGTCCGGCCAAACAACCGCCACGAGGCGCGCCGGTCGAAATGGCGGTAATGATATTCGCCCCCGCCGATAAAGACCACAATCCAGACGGCCCCCAACAATATGGCACTCCAATTGCCAACGGCCACGGCCGGCCAATAGCCGCTGCCCAGGCGCGCACAAAGTTGCAGGATCACTTCGCGCAGCAGGAAAATTTCGTACAACCCCACGGCCGCCGTGCCGAGCCAGAGCGCCCCCACCAACAATCCCAACAAACGGTTGCGCCGGCGAG
Organism: Anaerolineae bacterium; assembly: GCA_034429675.1. GTDB lineage: Bacteria > Chloroflexota > Anaerolineae > B4-G1 > SLSP01 > JAKQHY01. The sequence goes on from DAOUFX010000446.1 coordinate 333, forward strand.
CAACGGGGGCGCTCCGCGTTTGCGTCGCGACCGGGATGCCGAACAGGAAACAGGCCAGCGCCGGAAGGACGTGCGGCGCAGCCGGCGTCAGCGTGCCCGCCGCAAAATCCGCGCTGAGCCAGAGCGCGCCCCAGGCCAACGCCAATCCGGCCAGCGCCAGCGCCGCCGCAGCGCCCTGCCGCCAGAGGTCGGAAACGCCCGCCGGGCGCAATGACGCGCGGCGCGACGCGGAATGCGGCGCAAAACGCATCGTCGCCGGCGGGACGCGCGATTGCAGCGCCGCGCGCAAGTCGTGGCGCAGACGGCGCGCGAAGTTCTCTTGATCTTCCAACCGGGCGCGGCACTCCGGGCATCGCGCCAGGTGCTGCGACAGAGCCTCGCGCTCGTCGTCGGTCAGGGTGAGCTGGACGTACCCCAGCAGTTGGTCTTCATTCAAATGTGTGTCCATCAGCGTTCTTCCTCTCGAAACGCCGGCAACCCGGCGTCGCTCAATACTCGCTGCAAATGCTGGTAAGCCAGCCGCACTCTGGATTGCGCCGTCGGCACCGGGCAGTCCAGGATCTCGGCCATTTCGCGGAAAGTGTGATCGGCCCAGTAACGCAGCAGGATGGCCTCACGCAAAAGCGGGCTCAACGACTGCACGGCCGCCCATACCGCATTGTCGCGCTCATTCAAAACGGCCTGCTGCTCCGGGCCAGGAGCGGGCGCAGGGATGTCGTGACCCAGCCCCAACCACTCGGCCAGCGCGATCAACGGCAGACGCTTGCGCCGCTGGCGATCCCGGCAACGGCTGACCGTAATCGTGTGCAGCCACGTCGTGAATTCGGCCCGCGCCGGATCGTAGTGCGCGATGTGGCTCAGGGCGTAGGCTAACGCATCTTGAGCCGCTTCCTCGGCATCTTGCGCGTTCCCCAACAGCCCGTAAGCCAGCCGGAACGTCGGCGCGCAGAAATAGTCATAGAGCAGCCCGGCGGCGCGTTCGTCGCCCCCCTGCCAGCGTTCGATCATAGCGTGAGTGTCTATCATAATCTAAAATCCAAACGGGTCCGTCCCCAGCAAATACTCCCCTCGGTTGGTAAGACCGTCGCCGTCAGGGTCTTGATAGCCTTCGTGACGGTTGTCCTGCAGGCCGACGGCGCGCTCCCAGTTGTCCGGCAGGTCGTCGCCGTCGCGGTCGTCGGGACTGAGGGAAATCAGAACATCGAAAGCGGTCGCAGCGGTGGGCGTCACCTCGGCGGAGACCTCCAGCCGGTAACGCCCGGCGACGGTGGTGCGCCGGTAAGCGCCCCCGTAGACGCCGTCGCCGGCAAGGCCATCGCCGTGCATGCCGTCGTCGAAGAGCGCGAACGTGTCGCGCTGGTGATCCGGGCGCCGTACCTGCGCAAGAACGCGCGCCCCGGCAACCGGCGCGCTGTCCGACAGGCTGGCCAGGAGCCGGATAGCGTCCCCGGTGAGCGAGGGGGCGCCGGCGACGGCCGCATGCAAAGTGGGAACCAGACCCCGCCCCGGCTTGAGAGGCTGAAGGTAGATGTTGCGAGACTTGCCCAGCGCCTTCACCGTCAAAGAATTCCACGCGTTGAACGGCAAGATTTCGAGGATGTAGTAATCGTCCATGTCGCGCACCGTGACCACTCTGGCGGTCTGCCCGCCCACGATGGCGCTGAAATCCGCACGGGTGAGCCCGCGCAGAGGCGTATCATCTGACCGGGCGACGCGGAAGGGTATGTAGATTCTGCCCACGGTCGAGGCCTCCAGGGTGGCAGAATAACTGACGGTGAAATCGTACGGAAGAAGCCGCACGAGGCCTGCGCCCCACACAGGATCAGGGCCGGGTACGCCTTTATCGGCGGCGAAGTTCAAGAGTTTCTCCCGCAACGCATCCGGCCCGATGCCGGCATTGCCCGGCGTTCCCGCAATCAACGCCGCCACCCCGGCAACAGCAGGAGCGGCGGGCGAGGTCCCGTAGAAGCGGCGCCAACCGGCTTCGGGGTCGGACACCGAGAGGTTGGTGTAGCCGGTTATGTCAGGCTTGATCCGCCCGTCGGCGGTGGGGCCCTGCGAGCCGGACGCGACGAGTGCATCGTTGAACACATTGGCAGCAGCGACGGTGAGCACGTCGGGGCTATCGGCAGGCGAGCCAAGGCTTCCCTGCGCGACGCGGTGCTCCAGCATCATCACGCCTTCGCCGATAACAAAAAGGCTGAGGCGCGCATCCGAACCGGCGCCGTTGATTTTGATCCGGTAAAGGCCCGGCGTAAGGTCGGAGACGGTCAGCCCGGCGGCGGTGTAGCCTGCATCCACCGCCATCGTCGCGCTGCGCCCGACTTCCTCGCCAAAAAGATCGAAAAGGCGCAGACTGTAATCCGCCGCGCCGTCCCAGCTGAAGTAAACCTGGAAATCGGCGTTGCGGTAGACGCGGAGCGCCAATGTCTCGTCGCCGGCGTCGTCGAATTCGTGCCACCCGTCGCCGTCCCGGTCGCTAAAGCCGCCGCCGTAATGGCGTTGGCCGTAATTGCCGGCACTCTTGACGATCAGCATGCCATCGCGGCGCGCCTGGGCCAGCAAATCGTAGACGGGAACCGGTGGCACACCCAGATTCCCTCGTCCGTCGCCGCGCCCCTGCGGAAAGGCCGACATTGAAATCGAAACAATCTGCACGCCCTCGTCGCGCAAATACGCCAACACCGGCGCCAGTGTGCCGACGAAGCTCTCGACCTGGATCAGGTAAATTTGTGCTTCGGGCGCAATGTCGTGGATGATTTCGGCGCAGTCGGCCCCGTGCGAACCGCGCAACGACGACAGCTTGCGCGTCTGACGGCCGTTTACGAAAAACTGTCGCGTCACCACCGTGTCCGGGAGTTCGCCGGCGGCAATCCGCGATTGCCATCCGGCAAAACCGTCGTCAATGACGGCGACCTTGACGTCCGGCCGCCAAATAGTGTAACCACGATACTCATCCGCGCCAATCCTGTCCACCGCTTCGGCCACGACCGGCGCCGCCACAGGGGGCGCGGTGCGGGGCAAATCCCGATCCTTGAGCCCTGTCTCGCGCGGTTTGCGCGCGACACCGCCCGGCAACCGCAGCGGACGGGTCAGCACCGTTGGGCGATAGTAAGCCAAAGTGCGGCTGCGCGGGCGGAAAAGGCGTCCCGGCTCAAAGATGAAAGGCAAATCCTCAGAAGACACACGCGGCTCCACCCACCCCCAAAGAATAAAGGAGAGAGTCAGGAAGAACAATCCAAAGCGGATTATTGTAGCAATGTGTCCGATCTTCATTGAAAATGCCTCAACCAGCTTTCCTGCCATTCTACACTCATTATACGGGGAGAATGGCCCATTTAATCACTGCAAAATGATGCTATACTGACAGTTCGATGCGAATAGAACCTGATTTTGACAAAAGCGCGTTGATCGCTGCGCTAAACCGGGCCTACAACCTCGCTGTTGACCAACTCACATTCATTCCCTACGGGGAAGTTGCTTTCAGCTACGTGGCATCAGGCGGGAAGGTGGGCTCCGCGAAACCGGCGCGGTATTACCTCAAAGTGCTTGATGACACCCGCCTGGCCCGCCTGAGCGCGGCCCGGCTGGATTTCTACCTGCCGGCGATGGTGTGGTTGTACGACAAAGCCGGATTCGAGCGACTCCCCCGCCCCATCCCAACGCGCGACGGCGCACTTTACGCCACGTTTGACCGGAAAATCCTGGTGCTGTTTGAGTTTGTGGGGGGCGAAATCCCTTCCGAACAAATCCTGCACACTCCCACGCTTTGGACACAACTGGCCGCGCTGGTGGCGCATCTGCACCGCAGCCCTGCTCCTACCGATGGGAATCTGCCGCCGGAGATTTTTGACGCCCCCTTCGAGTCGGGTTTGCGCGACGGGCTTGCAACGTTGCCCGCGTTGACGCCGGCGGATGGCCCGGGGAAATGTGCCCTGCGCGATCTGCTGTTGCCCCACACACCCGCCATCCTGCACCGGTTGGATCGCCTGCACGCCCTGGCCGACCGGGCGCGCACGTTGAATCCCCCGCAGGTTCTTTGCCACACCGACATTCACGCGATGAACCTGTTGCTCAACCCCGCGGGCGAGTTGTACGTCCTCGATTGGGAAGGCGTGAGACTGGCCCCGCCGGAGCACGACTTGTTCATGTTCACGAAAAACGCAGATTTCACCGATTTCCTGCGGGAATACCGGGATCGTGGTGGGCAAACGCCCCTGCATGCCGAGGTTTTTGGCTTCTATTTCTATCGCCGCAATCTGGAGGATCTGGCCGATTGGGTGATTCGCATTCTCTACGAGAACACAAACGAAACACAAAACGCGCTGGACCTGACGGAAATCCAGTGTGATTGTATGGCAGGGTGGCCTTACCTGGACACCCACATTGCCAGAGTGCGTGCACATTTATTGGACGCCAACGTCGGGAGCTAGGAAACCCGTTTCCCGCTCTCCGCACCAAAATTCTAGTAAAGGAGTTAAGCAAATGACCACACGAGTGACAGTTTGGAATGAATTTCGGCACGAGAAGTCCCACAAAGAGGTACAAGACATCTATCCCGATGGGATGCACATGGTCATCGCGCGTTTCTTGGGCGCGCACGGGTTCGACGTCCGCACGGCGACGCTCGATGACCCGGAGCACGGTCTGACCGAGGCGGCGCTGGCCGACACCGACGTCCTGGTCTGGTGGGGGCACATGGCGCACCACGAGGTGAGCGACGCCGTCGTGGATCGCATCCAGGCGCGCGTACTGGCAGGAATGGGTCTGGTGGTGTTGCATTCGGGGCACTTCTCCAAGATTTTCAAACGCCTGATGGGCACGTCGTGCAACCTGAAGTGGCGCGAGATCGGGGAGAAGGAGCGCCTCTACGTGATCGAGCCGAGCCACCCCATCGCCGCGGGCCTGCCCGAATTCTTCGAGGTCCCGCACAGCGAGATGTACGGCGAACGCTTCGATATCCCGACGCCCGACACGCTGGTTTTCATCAGCTGGTTCCAGGGCGGGGACGTGTTCCGCAGCGGCTGCTGCTACCGGCGCGGCGCGGGCAAGATTTTCTATTTCAGCCCCGGCCACGAGACGTACCCGATCTTCCACCAACCGGAAATCCAGCGCGTGATTGTCAACGCCACCCGGTGGGCCGCTCCCGTCGTCAGGCCGGCGGTCACGTTCGGGCATCGCCCCGAACCGCTTGAGAAAGTCGAGGGCGCGTAGACTATGGCCGGCGATCAGAATCTCCTGCGCGTTGGCGTCGTCGGGCTGGGAGTCGGGAAACATCACCTGTTGTCGTACCTGAAAATCCCCGGCGTCGAGGTCGTGGCAGCCGCCGACGCGAACCCGGAGCGCCTGCAAGAGTTCGGCGCGGCCAACGGTGTGCCGTATCTCTACGCGGACTATCGCCCATTGGTGGACCGCGACGACCTGGACATCGTCAACGTCTGCACACCCAACGCGTTGCACGCCCCGGTGACGATCGCCGCGCTGGAGAGCGGCAAGCACGTCCTGTGCGAAAAACCGCTCGCCAGCACCCTGGCCGACGCCGAGCAGATGGTGGCGACGGCGGAACGGGTGAAACGCGCCCTGACCGTCACGTTCAACCACCGCGAGCGCGGGGACGTGCAGGCGCTCAAACGCATGATTGACGAGGGCCGTCTGGGCCGGATCTATCACGCCAAAGCCTGGTGGCTGCGCCGCAACGGCATCCCCGGCATGGGCAGTTGGTTCACCAAAAAGGACATGGCCGGAGGCGGGCCGCTCATTGATCTGGGCGTTCACATGCTTGACATGGCGCTCTTTCTGATGAGGGAGCCGCGCGCGTTGGCCGTCAGCGGCGCAGCCTACGCCGAGCTCGGCCCGCGCGGGCGCGGCGGCAATCCCTGGGCCAAAAAGCAGCCGGCCGACGGCGCGCCCTACGACGTGGAAGACCTCGCCAGCGCCTTCATCCGCCTGGAGGGGAACGCGACGCTGCTGTTGGAAACCAGTTGGGCCGCCTATCGCGCCAACAACGACGAGTACGGCGTCACGCTGTACGGCACAGAGGGCGGCGCGGAGATTCGCGTGGTCAACTACGTGCAGGAGGACACGCTCAAGGTCTTCGTGGACGTGGCCGGAACGCCGGTGGACGTCCTCCCGCACTTCGGTAAAGGGGAAGGCCACCTGGCCTCCATCCGCGCCTTCGTGGAGCGCATCCGCAGCGGCGACTGGCGCGACTGCACCGGACGCGAAGGACTGGCGCGCACCCGCATCATTGACGCCTGCTATCGCTCGGCGGAGATGGGGCGGGAAATTGTCTTGTGAAGTGACTGGATTTTAGCTGTTAGCCGGTGGTAAATGGAAAGGAGTAGACGTGGTTGCCTTGTCTACCCCTTTTTGTTGCGCCGGCAGCGGGTCATCTCTGCGGGAGGCTTTAAGTGGATTTGGTTATCTTTGTTACAGAAACAGGTTGATGATGGCCGCCGCATTTTGTTTGTCGCCGTGCCCGCTGCTGTAAAACGAGGTTAAGGGAACGACCGTTTCGTCGCGCATGACCAGTTCCACGCGGGAGGTTCTGCCGCCCCGACGCCCGCTCGTCCAGGTGACTTGCGCTTCGGCGATGTCGCGCAGCGCGTATTCGTTTGTTTTTATGCCGAGGAGCGTTTCGCTGCGTCGCACGACCGTCCCTTGCATCCGGTCGAAGACCCAGGTAGTGAATGTGGATTGCAGGCCAGAAATGCTTACGAGCAACCCAAGGACACAGAAAATTACGCCAAACCATATCATTTTGATCCCGCTATGCGCGACGTCCAACTGGGTCAAGTTGGAGTATTGAACGAACGCATTGACCGTCTCGACAAAGCGTTGTTGTCCCTGGACGTCGAAATTGCTAAATAACCTTTGGTGCTAGTTTTAAAGGCTGAAAGGGACGAGATGAAAATGGATCGCGCCATCTTGATCAACGTCCAAAGCATCCCATCGGATCAAAACATTGAACATCGCCATGGTGTAGGCCAGGCGACTCTTGAAGTACGCCCAGCGGCGGTGCATCACTTTCTTGAAGTGGTTGATCAAAGTCAACATCGCCAGCATCGTTTCTACAATCATCCGCGAATTCCACTCGCCGCGCTTGCAGATTTTGAGGTTATCGGGATGCCAATCTTTGGCAGCAAAGCCTTCATCGGAAGAGATGACCATGCCCTCAGCATTGCGGGTGACGATCTCACGAAAGGCGGCGCCATCATAGACATTGGTGGTATCCATATCCCAATCTACCACCAAGCCGATGTGGTTGAGCACAAAATACAGTTTACCTCCCACAATCCAACGGCGGTTCGACAGCCCTTTCTTGCCAATTTGCTGTTCACTGCGTCCTTCACGGCGCGGATGAATGAGCTCGACGCCGTAAGTATCCACGACCCCGATCAGGCTGAGGGTAGCCATGAAGCGCGCGGTCAAATGGCGATGGCTATTGAACAAGCGAAACAGCCGCGTGCGCGTTGGCAAGTTGGGAAACAAAGGGCGATAGTCCCGGATCAGCCAGCGGTAGAAAGCCCGGTTGCCGACACCTTTGAGCGCAAACAACAAGGCCAAGGTCGCCACTTCACTGGGATACAAGCTGGCCTGGCTATGCTTCTTGACATCGCGCATCTCATCATCTACTCGACAAAACAAGCTCTGTGATAAAATTCACTGTGCTCACGGGGAATCTCCTTTGCGTTTTGGTTTGCTACCTTCAGCATAGGAGTTCCCCGTGATTTTTCAAACTAGCACCAAAGGTTATTATGGCCACCAATGGCACACTTCTTGAATGGCATTAACAAGCTCAATGACAATATCTCTTCCATCGAGAACTACAATAAGTGGCAATAGTACGGGTAAGTTTGTAAACAGTTTTTCACGTCTTTGAAGAGCCACTGTATGAATGGCAGGAAGCCAAAATTGTTCTGCAATATCAGAGGTCAAGTCGCCAGGAAAAACATACGGTTCTAGCAATTGAATTAGAGTCTCTGCATCAACACTTTGCGCGATCGTTAAGGCATCTTGGAAATATTGCCTTTCCAACAATTTCGGGAAAACACTCTTCTGCACCGATATCCATTTGTACCCATCATGTGAGTTCAAAAGAGCGAGTGATTTTTGTATGATATTGCCAGACTCATTACCTGTTACTTTTGTTTCTAGCGAAAGGACAGCTGTTACATGGGCAAATACTTTAGCAAGCAAATCGTCCCGTTCAGGCTGTTCTAGCAAAACATTATTAGCGGTGTTCCATGCCTCCGTATAATGACCCAGTTGCGCCATTCGGAGAGCCATATCAGGGGTTATTCTTAATTGTTCGCTTCTGGGAAGCGACGCAAACATTTCCCAAGCCTCCCAAAGCAAGTTAGCCGTAACCAAGTCAAGTATCAAGTGCCTTTGAACCTGAACTTTAAAGTTCTCATTATAATCGGCTTTGTTAACCGAGGATATAGCTTTCTTGAGTAAAGCGCCCTGTGACGATGTCGTGTAGTAAGGAAGCAATCGAATTAATCCACTGGCAAGGTCTTCTTCTCCACAATGTTTATTCAACAACTCAAATGTCTCATTGATAATTTGGTCACGCACAGGTTCCAATAGATAAGGAATTAGGGTCAGGAAAATTTCTATGAGATCATATACAAGATGTGTACAAGACCTTGCTATATTGATTATCTCATGGTGTAAGGTCGCAGGTAAATAACTGGCTAACTTGATGAGAACATTCGACAAGGGTACTTCAAAGCTAATCTGACGTGCTATAGAGAGAGCTTCTTGATACCAACCAAACTCGGCCAATCCAGCGGAAATGATTTCCCATGCCGAATCCTTATATTGTAAATCCATAGATTCGTCATCTTGTTGGATAGTTGTCACAATGTCAAAGATGATCTCCAAAACTTCTGGATGGAGTGTGGCAGGCAGGTGACGAGTAACTTCAAATAGACATTTTATCTTGCGTAACTCATATTGGATTTTGCACGCAGTGTCTATGGCTTGCCGACATTCCCCAAGCTTTGCTGAATACACGGCTATCTTTTCAAAAATGGCTTCCTGGTCTGGATCAATAATCCCAGGCAAATCTTCATGGGCTGCATCTGTACTGGAAACCAACTTTGAGGCTTCTGTTATTACGTTCATTTGGAAGTCAAGCGGCAAATGTGGCAACAACTCCAAAATTGTCCTTACTCTATCTTGTGGACTCTCAATAGTATATGCAGAAGCCAATATTTCAGAGGAGACTTGGTCTTTTAGATTTTCCGGCAAATAGTGAATTAATTGTCCTGTGGCCCTTAGTTGGGCTTCTTTATCCCCAATGTAGCGCGCCCGGGTCAAGGCCACTAGGACATTTTCAGGAGAAAGATTATCGGACAAATCGTAATCGAAAGTTTCAATCTCCCCCCAATCATCAAATTCCCGCAAATAATCGCTCTCGTATCCCGGCGTTAAGAAAGTTGTTTCTTCCATAGGAAGCTCGCTTTGCCAAGCGTTGATGAGCGCCAGCGCCTTATGCCGTATGGAAGCCTCAGAAATAGTAAGTGCTGCATTGTGTGCATCTTGGATAGCTTCATTTTGCCATGTTGTCGGTAATGCAGGTGCTAGATGTACAAGTCTTACCACACGGTCAAATTTACTTGTAATTGCCTGCGCCGCTGTCAGAGCATCATCCAGGTATCCTGATCTTTGCAGGAAGATTGAAAAATCCCTTAGTTTTTCTGCCTGGATTTTCTCATCTCCTATAGTTTGCATTGCCTTACGCACATCCCACAAGACACTACGTTTGTGAGGTTCAGGTATGTGACTTGCTAAATCTAATCCGCTAGTTATCCGCTGGTCAATATCTTGTATATGTTGAATATCCTGGCAAGTTTTCTGGAACAGCTCTTGTTGTTTTTCTTCATCTAATCGAGGTAACAACCTGGCTACAACGTATACCCATTCATTTCTGTCCAGGTCATCATCAAATTGCCATACTTCACTCAAAAGGTTATCAGGAAGAACTGGTATAAGGATAGCCAGAGCCTCTGCACGGGCTTTTTGTTTATGGATACTGCCAACAACCTTAAGTATTTGCGCAAAGGGGGGATTTTCAAACCGCTGAACTAATAGCTGCAATGCTTTTATTCGCCTATCCTCTTGTAGTAACAGTATATGTTCCAAAGCGGTTTCGACTTCCCACTTACCCGCGGGCGTGCCTGTTGAGGCCAGGGCAATTAACAACTCTGGTGATAAGTTGCTGCTTAACGTATAAATGCTGGATTGAATCAAAGCGCACTTAGTTTGTAAGGCGATATTACGGATTTGCTCTGCATAGTGCCATAGCTGGCGCAGATCCGCCAGATAACCAGCATAACTTCCTTCCGCCGTATACCGCATTTCCGCCCATACCTGCTGTTCTTCGCCAGTCGCGACAACCTGATGCAACAAATCCCATTCACCAGCCCTTGCCAGGTGCGTTATCCAAAACCGCCGCACGTAAGAGGGACATGGGTTCTCCGACAACTGCGCATAACAACGCTGCCCGTAGTCCACAAAGGCTTTCTGGTAAGAAGTATGTTCGCGTTCTGAGAGACGCTCATCAAAGAACTCGCGCAGGCGCGGATGATTGAATACATAGCCGTGTTCCTCTTCGCCATCGCCCAGCAAAACGCGTGCCACCGGTCGTACCGCTTCACGCACATGGCGCGCAACATTGAATGTAACAGGATCCAATGCCACTAGATCATCCGTAGTCAGCGGCCCGTAAGCTGTAGCGCACAACCCCAATAATTGCCAGGCGGATTCTGATTCAACTTGCTGTTCAAGCCCTTCTAGCCACGCCTGGAGATAGGCTTGTAAACCCACAGGCCGGCGAGACAGGTCTTGGGGCGTCAGGTATCTAGCCGCCAGATCATCCATCACCATCCGCGCCGTTAACGGGTCGCCTTCGCTGACCCGCCACAGTTCGGCGATGAAACTGTCATCAGCGACCAATGCTTGTAATGTGTCGTCTGCATATCCATTGACGATGTCGCGCAGGTCGCGCCGCGCCAGCATCCCTACATCAAATAACTGCGTGTCAGCAAGCGCCCACTTCAAACGCGCGGCCCACGCGCCTATGCCCTCGTTAGCTAACGTGCGCGCTGCGACTAAGATCTTTACATCTGGCGCGACTTGATTGGGAAACAACGCGCCTACATAGTCGCCAATCGCTTCATCCAGTCCATCTACCACCACTATTAGCCGTTTGTTTTCCGGCAACCCACGCCGTAGCCAATCGGCGACTTGCGCCAATAACCAATCCGGCGCGGTGTTTAGTCCTGGGGCATCAACTTGAAAGAGCATTGCCAGAGCATAGGTCAAACTGCGCACAACTACACCCTGGTCTGCTGTTTCGTAGCGTTGACTGATAGGAAAGAATATCACATGCCAACCGTTCCCTTGCACATTTAACGCCCATTGAATAAGCAAGGCTGTTTTACCACGTCCGGTCGGCGCTTGCACAATACCAAAAGACTTATCGGCTTCATCCAGCCATTGATCCAGTGCTTCCATTTCAGCCTGACGCCCACCGAATACCCGTGTGTAGTCGTCCAAGGTGCGGCTTACCTTTTCTTGGACGGAATAGGGAAGCTGTTTCACCAGGAAGTCATACTTTTGCTCTGGCAGCAAATATCCACCGGCATAGTGACGTGGCAACAGCGGTTGCAATGCGCGCCATAATTCATTAGCAGAAGTATAGCGCGCTGCCGGGTCTGGCGCGGTAGCTTTATCCAACAGTTTTTCTATCTGAGGCGTAAGCGACTGCTCCAGCAAGTCACGCACAACCATACCTAATGCATAAATATCAGCGCGGCGGTCAACGGCGGCGCACCCCTGCTCTTGTTCCGGGGCGCGATAGCCGGGTGTACCCAGGGGCATAACCTCACCAGGTATACTGTCCAATGTGCGCGCAATGCCAAAATCGGCCAGCCGGATATGATTGCCAGCGTCGAACAGGATATTCGAGGGTTTCAAGTCCAAATGCACAATACCGCAACATTTGTGTAAGTAATCTAAGGCATCACACAGCTCAGACAATATCTGGCGTAGTAATGTCGGATTGTTTTGCACTTCACTCAGCCGTGTTTTGAGCGACCCACCAGACAGGTATCCCATCACCATATATGGACCGATACCTTCTGTTAGGCCATAATCCGAAACCTGTAACAAATGGCTGTAGGGTCCACGATTTTCTTCTAGCTTTACCAGCGTTTGCATCTCGCGGTGAAACTCACGTCGCCATACTTCGTCTTCGGCTCTCTGTGCGATCAGAAACTTTATTGCGACCAGCTTATTCACCATCCGGATGTCCTCAGCTCGCCAGACCTGACCCATCGCGCCTTCACCTATCAGCGCGTCCAGCCGATAACGCCCATCAATGAGTATCCCGGATTCTAGCATCGCTGGCATTTCGTTGCTCCGCAATTATTCAACTTCTGTGGCTTTAGGTTTAACAGGCGGCGTCATAGAGAAGGTTAACAGGCAGACCTTCTCGCCAGGGGTATTTCCACCTAGCGTGATTTGCACGCTGGGCTTCAATTCTCGTTTGCCGCGTATCTTTAGCCGGTTCACATAGGTACCGTTTGTGCTGTCCGAATCTGCAATGTAGACCTTACCCAATTCGCGCCAGATACGGGCATGTTTTTGGCTCACTCGCGCAAAACGTTCGGGAATTGGCACGCCACATAACGGATCGCGTCCAATAACCATATCGTCTTGATCCAACCCAAAAACCTGTATGCGTTGTCCATTTTCCAAGAGCGTCAAATAGCCATAGGGTTCGCCAGTCGGCATGAGAGGATATACTTCTGTCCATTCAGTACCGTGGAACAAGCGCGTGGCAATTCGCACCATAGCTTCGTCTGTCAGGGTGTGAGGTTCAAAGCGGCGCTCCCGGCCCTGGTCAGCCTCAAAACGCAAACTGGCGACCCATTCTGGTGTATCTTTCAATCCAAGCACCGCAAAGCTTTCCCAGGCCTGAGTAGGCAAAGGATGTTGCCGTAAATCTGTTTTGAAACTCTTGAAATCAGCGTCTGGATGTGTGAAGCACACCGCTGTCTGAAATTTGAACGCTTCTTTCTCACTACGCCGACCAGGCAACCACTCTGGAATCTGTTGAGAATTGAGCAGTTTTTCACGAATCTTAGCCGCATAGTTTTGGACTTGTTCGTGCGGGTTGCGCCTTCCCTGGTCTTCTGCCCCACTTTTTATCGGTGTAGGACCAGCATACCAGGTACTACCGCGCCGTTCGATATGGCCATAGTAGTGCTTTAACTCCATTATCCCGATTCCATGCCGGGTTAGCACTACCAGATCCGCACTGGGATAGTGGAGATTAGCTATCGCTACGTACAAAGCTTCCGCCGGGTGGAATACCCACCAACGTTTGAGAATCTCTATCACGGCTTGATTTTCGTGAACAAAATCTGGTGGCCAGGGTTGTTCTTGCGAGTCACGACTGACGTAGATTTTGACTGTCATTTGATTCCTCCGAAACTAAAATCTGATTCTTGACACAGTTTGGCGACTATATATCTTGGCTTTCTTTGTCATCAGTCAGTACAAAGTGCGTATAGTGCATCAAATGATTGGATTTGGTTTAACTTTCCTAAAGTTGCACCAGACACTTCAAAATCTGGATCGAATCTTCTTGAAACACGCTCCACAGCGAAAACCAGGAACTCTCGATATCCCCTATAAAAAGCCCTGATTGAGCTAATTTCATTTGGGTCTTCAGGCGGATTCGAGTTGAAGAACGATGCCGAAGCAGTTTCTTTGGGTTCTGGCCATGTCAAGAATAACCGGAAAGCGTTCCAACATCTGTCAAGATTTGTTCTCAAATCAGTATCCGTGCCTGTTAAGGGCATTTTCACTTGCAAAGTTGGCACATCAATAAGGCCGCCAGTATTGGTGCAAGTGATGTCTGCGTGAGTACCGGGCCACCTACGTAGCTCTGTGCATAATGTTTCTTCATCATAACGCTCACGCACTTTGTGCAAATACTCGACAACTTTGGATGCGGTGTGAAATTCCGCATTTGAAGGAAGACTGAACCGCCACAACCTTTGGTAAATGGATTCCTGCAATTGGCATAATACATCCGGTGCAACACGAATTTGCGTGAAATATCGCATCCACGCAGCCACATCATAAACACGACGATCATTGTGGCGATCCAAGTATTCGGCGGCTATATAGACATGCAACCATGTCTGTGCACTCAGGGCGAGTCGTTCTTCCTCTCGCCCTATGTAGGCGTCGTCTACACGTTTGCGAAGCGTTTGCCAGGCACCAGGTTGCCCAGCTTGTCCCCAAAAAGCGGGCAGCAATTGCAGCGTATGTGCCACAAAGCGTGTATCGCTCGACATACCATCGCGCCACACGACCCGGAGATATGTGGTGATAATGACAAATAACTCCATCAAGTATTGCGGTGGCGCTTCTCCTAAGTACTCAGAATCCGTGGCACCCTGAACAAAGTTACTCACCAAATGGTCAAAACGGCTGGCAATTGATGTCAGCATTTTCTGCCGTTGGGTAAGCTCGTCTGGTGGAGGTTTGGGAGGGGGTTCGACTATATCTTTCTTTGTCTCTTTGTCGTTTTCAGTTTCAGCGCCTTCAGGCTCACGAGGTTCAGGCATTGGATGGTAAACCGCAGCCAGCGCGGCGCGCAGCAGTTCCTCATAAGTCAGCCGTTCATAGAAATCTTCGTAGAGGTCAGCGCCGCTGTTAGTCACAGGGGCGTCCACGCGCTCTTCGACGAAGTGCGCCTCCGGATCATAATCGCCTTCCTCTTCGACTGCCATCTTCTGTTCATCGCGGTCGGTATCTCGAAGCACCGCGATGCGTCCTCGATGCCGTCGCAACAACTCACTGTTCGTAGCAAGTAAGTTATGCAACATTTCCAGCAGTTGCGCACAATGCTCGTAACTTTGAGGAATCATTCCTGGGGGGATTGACGGTCTGTCTGTGCGCCTGACGGGCTGGAAACCGCTTGAGCGCACTTCTGTTGTGTACGAGAACCGTATTGGATACCAACTTCACCGGTTCACATAGGACTTCCACCCTGGCAAGCGTCGGGTGTTCCAGGATGTTCAGAAGTTTGTGGGGAAGTCGCAGGGTCAAAGAATGATCGGGCTTTTGTTGCCAGTCTGTCTGCTCGACATTGTAAGTGTATTCGCCGGTGATACACAAGTTCAGAGTACCGACGACACCAAGACTGTCAGACAAATGCAGCACAATCCGGTCTCCTTCAAACATAGCCGATAAAAGTTGAATCTGAGTTTCCGGTCCAAGCGAGGGACGCGCCTCTTCTGGATGTTCAGCTTCCCAATCCAACTCTAGGGCGCTGGCATATTTGATAAGTTCGCTCAACCAGGTGTCAAAATAGGTGGGGTCCGACTCAAATCGCAGCAAGACCATCTCGGTATTTCCTGTTTCAGCAGGATGCAACCAAGCAGGCCGGCTGAGATTGGCACTGCCTACCGCGAGCCATACTCCCCGCTGTATGCGTAGCAGTAAAAGCTTGGCATGTAGTGCGCGGTCTGCCAATGAGAGATGGTTGATCTGGAAGTCAGGGGTGTATCGCTCAAGAACAGTGCGCAAAGCCCGTAGATTCAGACCGTGTGTATCTTTGTGCGTGTATAGGCTCAATTGTTGGGGAGTAAAATCGGCGAGAAATTTTTCAACTGCCCGTGCATTGGGATCAAAAAAGGGGCTGATGGCGACAATTTCACGCACTGGACTTTCATCATCCCGATGATACTGCGCTGAAACTTGATCGAATAACGATGTTTCCAGGTTGTGTAGTAACCAAGAGTTTGTCTCGGGGGCTATCACTGGTTCCTGACGTAGCCAAACCGTTGTTCCTAAAAGTCGCTCTAGCCGCTGGTGGGCCAGTTCGTCGGCCTCCGAGGTCTGCACGATGCGCAGCAGTGTATCGAATGCCCAGCGACAGGCTAACCAGGCAATAGGATTGGGGCTTTTGACATTGTACTCAAAAGAAGTCACAACCTCCCAGTTGCGAGTGTAACCAGCCTGCGTGAGATTACCGCTCAGGAGAAACACTTTTCCACCATCGGAGGATGTAAGGAAAACCAATTTGGGGTGAAATGCCCCAGATGGTGAGGTGCGCCCTGGCATGAACAGATAACGTTGACCAGCGTAACGGAGCAACGGAGCGTCAGCCAGTGCAGCGTCATACTGACGAGGATCACATACGATCAGTGTATTACGACATCCAGCCGCGTACAATGGCTCAAAAAGCATATACTCGAAGAAAACCAGGTTGGCATTATAGGTAAGGATGATGCAGTTATCCACCGCTTGTCTTTTTAGTGCACTCAGGAATTTCATCGCGTTACGCCTCTGTTGACCCGGGTATTTCGTAAGCGCGAAAACGCTCCAACAAGGCCGCACCATCAGGGCAAAGTTGGTATCCACTGTTTTGTACCGGCTTGATCAGGCCCAGGTCTGTCATAATGTTAAGGGCACTGGGGAATCGTGGGCCATTCATCTTGGGTTCATCTGTACCGATGGCGCGAAAGCGTGCGCTATCAAGACTATGTTGATAATCGAAAAAATCGGGGGATTCATCTTGAATAAGCTCGAACATGGCGCGATCTACTCCGCCAGTGGTTAGCTTCTCCAACGCCACCCGACGATGTTGAAGCCACAGATAACGCTGGTAAAACCAACCTAACCACTCGGCTAATGTCCAATTTTCTTCAAATGCGCGATCCACGTGGCGCAAGTAGCCTGCTATCGGATGCCTACCTGCGGCATAGCGTTCTGAAGCATAGCGCCAACCCGGTTGGTCGCCCCAGGGTTGACTGCGCCAATAGATCAACACCAAACCCAAGAGCGCGTCCCCGGTCAGAGTTTGCACATCCAGGCTGGTGCGTTTGCTTCGGATGTGCGATGTCAATGCACGTTCGTTGATTTTGGTTTGGAGTGCTACAATGCCAGGATCAAGTGCTCCATCGGGCAAAGCGTCACGCACAGTCTTATAAAGACATTGTAACGGTAGTCGCTGTGCATCTGTGTCGGGAAGATCAAAGTGGTATTTGTCAGCCAAAGCGGTTAAGTCAAATTCTTGTAGTAGCCAGACCAGGTATTCCCCTGCGCTCAGTGCTTCAATGCCGACCCTGTTTAAAAAGAGTGTCCAAAAGCTTTGGATGAAATAGACAAAGTACTGCCGCAGTTGAAATATCCGCCAGCGTTGCGCTGGATGTAACAAGTTCCCTTCGGGCTGATAGGGGTGCTTGGAGCCATAGGCCCAAAAGTACAATACTGTGCGGAACTCTTCCTGGTTAAGCGGGTGCCCCTCGGATTGTCCGATAACATCCAGGAAGAAACAAAGCGATGCTAGACGTCTGACCGCGTAACTATCCGGCGTATCGAAACGGAAAAACGCATCAATTAGCCGCTGGCGCTCTGCCTCGTGTTCCTTCACTTGACATAGACAGCCATAGTGGGCGAAATTCTCAATTTCGGCCTTACGGAGCCGTGTCGCGTCCAGATACTTTTGGACATACGTCGTTTGTGCGATTGATTCTGCATAGGCTTCTGCCAGTCCCAAGCCAACTGTCCTGGTCAGGTCGTCATGGGGGCTGTTTTCTGTTTGCTGGACGATATTCATTTCTTGCAACGCGCCACGATAGTAGAGTTCATAGCTGCCGCCATCTACAGACAAGAGCGACTTCCAATTCAGTGGGTAAGATGCAGGTTCACCGTTCTGCCAAATCTGGTTGCCCTGGTCCGTGCCAGCTGCTCCTGTTGAGCAACTGTGAAAGAGATTGGCGAGGATCAAGACCGCTTCACGCGAACGCAGCCATTCATAGAAGCCTGCTTGTGTGTGCGT
Organism: Anaerolineae bacterium; assembly: GCA_034429675.1. Taxonomy (GTDB): domain Bacteria; phylum Chloroflexota; class Anaerolineae; order B4-G1; family SLSP01; genus JAKQHY01. The sequence continues at coordinate 18,208 of DAOUFX010000446.1, forward strand.
CGCATCGGGATCGTGGATAAAGTCGCGCAGAACCCAGGCCCAGAAGGAATAGTAGCGCGCGCGGCGGGTCTGGTTGTTGATGCCGGGTAACAAGTCCGCGAGGATACTCTCGCTCAGGGTCTCGACACCTAAAAAGTCACGTCCTCCGACACGCTTGTACTCTACATCTGTCCATTGAGGGTCATAACCTTCTCCAAACAAGTGCTGGTTGACCATAGCGCCCCTTTGTTACTGGTCGATATTGCCACAGCCGGTTGATGCCAACTGGCTTTTCGATTGCCAGCTCCTCTCATAACTATATGGAGGTTTTGCAGAAAGGTCAACTAATCAGATCACATGAAATCTCATCCAACCGCGAAGGACTGGCGCGCACCCGCATCATTGACGCCTGTTATCGCTCGGCGGAGATGGGGCGGGAAATTGTTTTATGAGCGGTTAGCTTTTGGCTTTTAGCCGTTAGCTAAGATGAAGAAAGGGAAGCTCCACACAGCTTCCCTTTCTTCATTGCTGAGCAACACGACGGCGATGCCGGCTCGTTATCCAGGCTTAAACCAGTATCCCAGACTCGTCTACTCCATATCTGGAGGAATGTTCAAGAACTCATTGATGGCAGCAACCGCGCGTTTCTTACTTGATAGGCCGAGGTTAGTTGCAATCGTCAGTGGCAGTACCGATCCCGAGTGCATCCGTATCTCGACGCGATCAGCGCTGTCACCCACGGAGCCATGTAACTCTCTGAACTGCGCTTTGGCAATATCACTTAGCGGGTATTCAGCCATTTTGGTACCGAAAAGCCGCCAGTGCCGATGGATAAGGATGCCTTGCACCCGATCAAACGTCCAGGTGGTGAGCAGTTCTTCCAGGCCATAATTCATGGTCACAGCCCCAAAAGCGGCAGGGATTGCGCCAAAAAAAAAGAGGATAGACGTTGGCGGTATCATAAAAAGTAATCCTACCACTAAAAAAAGAAGCCCAAATAGAACAAAAGGTAACGCGCCGCCGGGACGCAAAATCAGTGTATTTTCATCCCAATAAACAATCTTCATCGTCTCCTCCGATTATTGCAATTGCAAGAACTCGCGGATGGCGGCTGCCGCCCGCTCTTTGTCCGACTGCCCACTGCGCCAAGGAGTCATCGGGATGCCTTCTCCAGAGTGCGTCCACAGTTTCACGCGATATTTAGAGCCGCTCCGGTAACCACGTGATCGGCTAACCTCCACTCCGGCAATGTCACGCAACGCGTATGCCCGCGTTTTTACGCCGAAGATCGTCTCGCTCCGATAGGCAAGAGTCCCTTGCATCCGGTCAAAAGTCCACCTAGTGAACCGGGCCTGCACACCGGTCAAGAAAAATGCCGCGCCGATAAGAAAAAAGATCATACCAAACCACAGGTTCCGGATGCCGCCCACCATCACGTCCAGGCTCGACAATCTTGGAGAACGGACAAAGGTGTTGACATTCTCAACAAATTTCCGCTGCTGGCTGTAGTTGATATTGCTACCCATACCGAGTTCAAGTTCGCCTGCAGATGTGATAAGAATGGGCTGATACGTATCGCTCTTGTAGCCAGGGCTAACATCCAGGCGCGCGCCCAACAACGCGATAGGCTCTTCTTCGAGCATGACCCCAAAAAAGGTTTTCGTCAGCCGGCATTGCACCTGCCGGTTCGGCATACGCTGACAAATCACGCGATGCTCCATACACATAGAGTATATGGTCAAAGCGCCGGTACCCATAAAAATAAGGGCGAAGAGAATTAAAAACAGCGTCCCGCCGGGACGTACAATCAAAGTGTTTTCATCACGGTAGACAATCTTCATCGTTTCCCCCAACCATTGAAGCGGCGGGAACTTGCAGATGATGATCGCCGCGCTTGCCGGTTATCGGAGTTGCAAGAATTCCCGAATGACTTTAGCAGTGCGCTCTTTGTCCTGATACCCGCTGCTATACCACGAGGTCAACGGGATGGCGCTCCCGTCGCCCCACTTTGTCAGCGTAAAAAGTGCTTTCGTCTTGTCGAACAATCTTCATCACGTCCCCCGATCACTGTAATTGCAAGAACTCACGGATAGCCATAGCGATATGTTCCATGTCATTATATCCACTACTGTTCCCGTATGTCAGAGGAATGGATTCACCGTTGCGAAGTGAGACTTCCAGGCTGTGAACACGTTGAGAATGATGGTGATGATGCCCACCGGCATGAGTTGTCGTCGTGCGACACGACGACGCAACCTGCACTCCTACCACATCACGCAACGCATATTCATAGACCCTAATGCCCAAAAGAGTCTCACTACGCTTGACAAGAACCCCTTGCTCACGATCGAAAGTCCAGGTCGTAAACATAGATTGCAATCCGCTCACAGCCATGATCAGCCCGACAAGGACGAAAATCGCGCCAAACCACCAGAGTTTGGCCCCGCCATACGCAATATCCAGGTTAGTCAGATTGGGGCTCTGGGCAAAGACATCAACACTCCCGACAAAACGCTCCTGTCCCGCGACGTCAATGTTGCCGCTCGCGCCAACCCATCTTTCGCCATTTGCAGTTATAAGAACCACTTGATAGACGGTAGTAGTGCGGGTGCGTCCATTGCTTCGGCTGGTGCTTTCGCGGCTGTCCAGCCGCGCGCCACGCAGACCGTTCACAGATTCCTGCTTGAGCGCAATTCCAAATAAACCCTGGGACAACCGGCACTGAGCCTGGCCGCCTGATACACGATCACAAGACAGCCGATATTCAATGCTCGTCAATGCCACAATGCCTAACCCGGCAACCACAAAAACAAGCCCGAACAAAATAGCCAAAATGGTTCCCTCAGGTCGCAAAACCATCTTTTCCGAATCTCTGCTGACAATTTTCATCGTTCTCTCCCAATCAGTATAGATTTAGAATTCATTGATGTCCGCAAGCATACAATACTGCATGCACCCATATCTACGAAAGAATAATCTCATGGTTTGTCTTCCGGCGGCCAACCCCGAAATCCACCACTCCCGCCGCCGCTACCAACAAAATCAACGGCGTGACCGGCAATCGAAATCGAATCTGGCTGATCGGCCCGGGCACGAAGGTAACGTAGAAAATTGTCATAAGCACAAAAATCGTCAGCAGACGCGGGCGCACCCGCAGCGCGCCGCGACAGAAGGACACGGCAACGACTAGATACAAGATACTCCATCCCACCCAAAACGCCAAAGCCAGCGGCGGCAGCGCCCGCAGGCGCTCATCGTAGACAATGCGCGCAGCTTCGCCCACTTTGCCGCGTCCCAGCGCCGCCAGCGCGCGCCCCAACGCCTCGCCTTCCGGCGCGACCTCGGTCCAATCCCGCTGCGTCAGGCGCGTGTACCAGAATTTGTGCTCCTGCGGGATGAAAGAGCGCAGCCAGCTCGTCGTATGGCTGATGAAAAAATCCACCGGATGCGCCCGCACGATCTCCCGCGCCACCGCCGTGATCTGCCTCAGCCGCAGGTCACGGTCGCGGGTGGTGAGCGTCGCTTCGGGCGCCGGCGGCCATTGGTATTGCTGCGCCGCCTGCACCACAATCTCGTCGTAAATCTCCTCCCAGCGCGGCGACCACGGAGCGACGTTCTCGCCCTTGAGGCGCGCCACGGTCGCCACCGCGCTCACGTGCGCCATGTTGTCGTCGAAAGTGCGCGTGTAGAAGAATTCGCCGAAGATGACGGTGTTGCGCACACACCAGGGAAGCAGCATCACGGCAATGACGCCCGCCACAATCGCCGCGCCGCGCCACCAATGCCGTTGGCGCGTGTACAATCCGTGCGCCACAAGCGCGCCCAGGGCCAGCGGCAAAAACTGGATGTTCGGCTTGCAGAGGATTCCCGCGCCGAAGAACACTCCGCAAATCAGCGCGTCGCGGTCGCGCCGCCGGCTCAGGTAGCGCGCGAACCACCACAGCGATAGCGTCAGCAACAGCCCGAAGAAAATCTCGGTGAGCAACTCGTTGCAGAAGCGCCACGACGAGGGGTTGAGCGCATAGAGCAGCGCCGCCAGCCGCCCCCCGCGCCGCCCCAACGCCAGCGTCCCCAGCTTCAGCAGCACCGCCACGGTCAATGCGTCCAGCAACGGATTGGCCCACACCGCAAAGTCCGGATTCGGCCCACCGGCGGCGTACCACAACGCCACAAACAACGGATACAACGGTGCGCGGATGTTGTCCACGCGATAGGGTGGCTCGGTGTTCATCGAAAAGACGCCGCGCTCCAACAGATTCACGGCCAACTGATGGTACCCTTGCGCGTCCACGTGGGTGAACTGCATCCCGCGCGGCGCCCCGGCCATGTACCCCCAACGCAAAGCCGCCGCCAGCAGGACAAGAAGGATGGGAATGAAGTAATGCGTGATGCGTGATGCGCGATGGGAAGCGGCAGTTTTGACGCTATCCAAATTTCTCCTTCAGCTTTCGAAGGTCGTCCGCATCGTCAATCCATTCCTCGCTATAGCCACAAACGCCACAGACATACCTGACCAGCCGCACTCTGGTGATACTCTCAAACCCCATGGGGAGAGCAGTATAGCCCTTCCCCGCCCCCGGCACACGGATGATATTTCGCGCATTGCACTTCGGACACATACGACTGTTCTTCATAACTTTTCCTCCATCGCTGAAAAATGTACACAGCGTACAGACGCAAGATATTGCGTCTGTACCACGCCACACATCCCGTACAGACGCAAAATTTTGCGTCTCTACGCCTCAATCACCAACGCATCCAACCGCTCCAACGCCCGCGTCATGCCCTGGCGCGCGGCGACCTCGGTCAACGCCTCGGAAGACAGCGCCGGAACGTGCAGACGCTCGCCCAGCAACGCCTGCCGGCGCGCCAAATCCTGGGCGGTGGGCAGCGTGGGCGTGAACTGGAGCCATTCCACCAGCCGCGCCGCCGCCGCATCGTGACGCAGTTCCGCGTCGTCGCAGGTCAGCCAGACGCACCAGTCGTAGGCCAACAGATAGCCGCCCACGTCGCGCGCGCTCAACAGGCGCTGGTCGCCGCCGGAGCCGCGCCGCGCCAGACGCCGCACCGCCTGCCCGTCCACCATCACCTGCGCGCCCCACGGACTTTCGGGCTGCAAATACCACTCGTCATCCTTCAGCCCGCGCCGCGCCATCACGTCGTTGACCGCAGCAACCAGGCTGCCGGCGGGGGTCAGGCGCAACGTATCCAGCGTCAGAAAATCGCGGTTGATGACCTCCTCCAGCACCGCGTCGCGCAGGCTGCGGATGCGGCTGAAAACGAAGAACGGCATGTCATCCTCAACACCCGCCTGGCTCTGTCGCTCGACCACATAGAGGGGGATGTGCACCGCCGCCGGGTCGTTTTCACGCGGCGGCTCGATGTGCGTGATCTCGTCAGGCAGATTGAACCGGGCGCGGTCGGGGTGTTGCATCAGCGCATCCAGCGAGAGCGTGTCCCAACGCCGCCCGAAGCGATAGAACGCCTGGAAGCTGCTGTTGATGGCCAGATCGGTGTAGACCGGGATCGCGTAATGCTCCAGAGTCAGCGGGCGGCTGTCCAGCCCGTCGAAGTACAACCAGGCGTCCTCGGTCAACTCCTGGTAACGCACCCGCGCCTGGAAAGACTCCTGCCCCAGCGGCGTCAACGCCAGGTAATCGTCGCCCTCGATGTGGCCGATGCCGCGCAAGAAATCTACCAGCTTGCCCACAAAGCGCGGCTCCAACCCGAAAAACTGCGCCAGCGCCGCCGTCGCGGTCAACCCGCCGTGAATCCCCCGCACGATGAACCACTCCAGCTCGGAGAAGTCGCCCGCGACCCGCTTGCGTCCCGTCACCTTCACCCGCCACAACGGATAGAAGAGACGCAGCAGCCGCCGGGGCAACGCGCCCAGGTCCAGCGTCGCGTCCAGCGCCCGGTGCGGGCTATACAGCAAGCGTTCAAAATCGCTGCGGCTGCCACTTTCAGAAGCATTCATCATTACCCTGCAATTCACCAGCAATGGGATGAAAATCCGCGCGAGCGCGAAAGGGATTAGGGGCTGAGGGATTAGGGACTGAGCAAAATGCGCCAATCCCTAATCCCCTAATCCCTCATTCACCATTTTCAGAGCTAATCCTTGAGACATCGGCGCAAAGCCGGAACATCCAGATACCCTCCCGGCAAACCCTGCGCCGTCGCCAGCAGCGCCCGCATCAACTCGGCAAAGGGCGCGTCGGCGGACTGCGTCAACGTCGCCGAATCGCCCACCAACACCAGCTGGCAGCGCGCCCGCGTCAGGCTGACATTGAGGCGGCGTAGCTCGGCCAGAAAACCGACGTGCCCACGGGGATTGCTGCGTGTGAATCCGTACAGGATCACGTCGCGCTCCTTGCCCTGGAACGAATCCACCGTGGCGATCCAGTCCTGCACCCAATCGGCAGGCAGCGACGCGCGCCGCCGGCGCAATTCCTGGCGGATGCGCTCCGCCTGTTTTTTGTAGGGCACGATCACCCCCCATTCCACGCCGGCGTCGTGATAGGCCAGCACCAGATCGGCCAGAAGGCGCGCTTCGCATTCGTTGACGTAGCCGCGAATGCCCTCGGCCTCCAGCGCCGCCCGCTCCTGGCGTTGCGGCTCCTGCGCCGTATCCACCCAGACCAGCGGCGCGGCAAAGAACGGATCGGTGTGCGGGACGGCGCGCCCGGTGCGATAGTGATCCTCGTAAAAATGATGCGCGATGAAATTCGCGATGATTTCCGGCATCCGGTACTGTGTGTCCAGACGCACCTTGCGCGACGCCGGCGTGCTCTCCCGCCGGAAAAGCTGCTCGAAGAGGCTCTGTTCCAGCCAGGCCAGGCGGGTCTCATCGTCGGCATCCAGCTGCGCGGCGAGCTCGTCCTCCACCAGGGGCGGCAACTGGCGGTCGTCGCCCACCAGCACCGCGCGGCGCGCCCGCACCAGCGGCACCAGCAGGTCCATCACCTGGATCTGCCCGGCCTCGTCGGCGATGACCATGTCGAAGGCAAGGTCTTCGAAGCGCGCGTCGGTCGCCACGCCGATGCACGTCGCGCCCACCACGTCCGCCGTCTGGATGAGCGTGGGATACAGCGCCTCCGGGCGGGTTTCGATCAGCGTGCGCCAGTCATGAAGCAGGTCACGGCGCTCCTGCGCCGCCTGCCGCCACGCATCGAGCCGCTGTGCGATGACCGCCACAATCTCCGGCGTCGCGGTCGCGGGCAGGGTCGGCGCGTCCGGGAAGCGCGCCAGGACGGCCCGCGCCTGCGACAACGCCTGCGTCACGGCAGCCGCCTGCGCCAGCGCCGCCTGCTCGGCGACGGCCACGGCCTGCTTGAGCGCCAACGCCGCAGCGCTCGCCGAGGCCAACCGGAAATACGCCAGCCAGATCTGCTGCGCGTTGCTGGCCGCTACCGCCATCTCGGCCAACGCCGCCTCGTGGTCGGCGACTTTCTCCTGGTACCGGGCATACAGCCTGCCCCACTGCGCCTTGATCAGCGCGCCCGCCAACGGCAGGCGATACAACGAAAGCAGCACATTCATTTGGCGGCAAAGCGCGTCGGCGGCCAGCCAGGCGCGGCGCGCCCGCGCCTCTGCCGCGCGGAAGCGCTGCGTCTGGCGCTCAATCGCCGGGGCGGCGTCGCGGTAACGCGCCTGCTGCCATTCGCGCAAAGCCTGCTGCGCCTGCCGGAGCCCTTCCTGAGCCTGGCGTTGAGCGCCGCCGGCCCGGTTCAGGGCCGCCAGACCGTTCTGGATGTCCGGCCACGCGGCCTCCAATGTTTGCAGCGCCTCAAAGTGCGCCGCCGTATTCGTCAAAATCTGCGACTGCAAACCGGCCGCGCGGGCGTCAATCATCAGCGGGCGCACACTGGCGGCGACGGCTTCTTCGCGCCCGATGCGCAACGCATCCACACCCTCCAACGCCTCCAGAACATTGTCCACGGCCTTGTTATTCTTAGACGTGATCAAAACCTTGCCGCCCCCGGACGTCTGCTGCTGCACGATAGCGCGAATCGTGTGCGTCTTGCCGGTGCCAGGCGGGCCTAGCGCCAGCAGCAAATCCGGCGCGCTCTGCGCCCGCGCGACCATGTCCTGCTGCGCCGCATTCAAATTGGCGATGGGGCGCGGCGAAGCGGGCGCGCTGTAGGCGGCAAATTGCCCTTCGACGATCGCCGGCAGCAAAGCCGGATTCAGCGCGCGCTGCGCGCGCAACGCCTGCAACGCATCTTTCTGAATGCGATAAGGCTTGGTCGAAACCGAAGGCGCCAGCCACTCCACCCGCCGCAACTGCTCCCACTCCACCCGCGCGAAACGCGCCAGCAAACTGCGCGGCGACACGCCGACGATCACGCCGGAATACGTCGCGCTCAACGCGCCAATCCCAGCGCGCACAAAATCCCCGACGCCCAGCGGCGTGTCGCCGGCAATCTGCATCCGGTACACGTCGGACGTGGCCGTCGGCGCCACCTTCGCGACCGGCGTCAACCCGCGCGCCGCGGCGCGCGCCAGTTCAACCTCACAGGCCAGGTCCACCAGCGTCTCGATCGTGTTCAGAAAGCTGGATTGTTCGGGCGTCACCTCGGCGACGGGCGAAGCGGGGGGCGGAGCCTGCAACGCCCGCTCCCAGGCGGCGTGGATCTGCGCAAAACTGGTGCGAGCCGCCGAGGCTCCGCGCAACATCGCCGAAGCGTGCAACATCGCCGGCGCGGTCGGATGCACCGTCCAGCGCCGGGGCGCCACCCCAACGGCGCAACGCGCGATCTGATTGTGGCTGCGCAGAGAAAGCGGGGCCAGCGCAAAGACATAGTAACCGTCGCCGTTGGCCGTGGGGGTGCAACGAATCTCGTAGCGCGGCGTACAAAACGTGAGGGCCAGATTGCCGTCGCGATCCCGGTAGAGATAGGTGGGGACGCCCGCGTCGCGCAGACTGTTCAAATCGTCCTGGACGCCGGCGTGTTCGGGCGGCGCGACCGTGGGGTAGTCGTCCGCCATTCGTTGCAACCGCGCCTGTTCGAGGACCAGATGCACCGTGTGCGCCAGCGTACAGCGAACCCAGGTCATCCCGCCCCCCACAGCAGATAGGCGAGCGCAAGGCAGAAAAGCAGCGCACCGAAAATGACGGCTCCCACCAAAAAGCGCTGCCGCAGCGTAAAAACGGCATTCGACGGCGAGATGGGTTGGCGCGGCAGCAACATCTCGACGCGCAACGGCGGCGGCGGCGCGGCGATGCCCTCGTTGTAGCGGTCGGCGAGCTCTTCAGAAGTAGCCGGTTCTCCGGCGGGAGATACAAGCGGATCCGGCGTCATAGAATCGTTTCCACCACCGTCGCCAGCGCCATATCCGGCAAAGAGAGCGCCGCCAGCGAGGGCAATCCCAGACGTTTCCAGAACGAGAACGGCTCGACCCCGGTCGCACGCGCCACCCACAGCGCGATGACCGTCCCGTGGGCAAAAACCACCCACGTCTTGCGGGGATGTTCCGCCAGCGCGCCGGCCAGCGCCTTGGCGAAGCGCGCCTCGGCCTGCGCCGCCGTCTCGTTGCCGAAAACCAGCTCTTGCGGGTGCCAGAAGAACTCAGCCACATGCGCCTCGAATTGCTCCTGCGACTCCCAGGCCGTGTGATGGCGCTCGTGCTCGTGCAAGCCGTCCACCACCGCGAACGTGCGATTGAGCTGCCGGGTCACCGCTTGAGCGGTCTCGACGGCTTTGGGTTCAACGCTGGAGATAAAGAGGTCCGGTTTGTACGCGGCAATCTTCTCGGCCAAAGGTTGGCAGCGCATCCGCCCCACATCCGAAAGATGCCAACGATGCGCCGGCAAAGAGGGAATAATTTCAGGAAGCGAATGTTTGACGAGAATCAGATACTTCAAAAAAACTTACTCCTGGGGCCGGATGTGGCTTGGGCAAGGTCAGAACGGTTTCATTTTCGCCGAATTGTAGGATTTGGCAAGCTGAGGAAGTAGGGGACTAGGGAATGGGGGATGAGGGAATGGGGGATGAGGGAATCGGGGTTGGAGTCCGAATTTTCGGCGTCGAAAGTATGGTTTTCGGGAGCATTGAGCTGTTAGCATAAGAAAGCAAAAACGTAATTGCCCAGGTGGGACGCACTTTCGCCGATCAAACGACAGGCTTGTCAATAACACGATACAGGTATAGCAAGTGCGTCCCACCTTTAGCCAAGCAGTTACTCAGGAACGACATAACCGATCAAGGAGAGTGTGCAATGGAAGATATGGGAGTGGATGCCTTCGTATACATCTGGTGCGTTATAGCCCCGGTCTGGCTTTTCCTGCCGGTAGTCCTGGTGAAATGGGGCATTGTGCGCAAGTTTCTGCAGAACAAAGAAGCATTCCTCACCGCGCTTGGAATGAATCTGATCTCAGTCCTTGCCATTTACAGCGGCGCCACAACGCCGTTTTGGGAACTGCTGCCCACTCTCTCTATAGAGACGCTGGTCCTCAAACTTATCCCCAACGCCAACATCCCCTCAGGAGAACCACCTTTGGCTTTTCTGCTGTTCGCACTGTTAGCGGTAAGCATGTTCGGCTTGACGTCGGTTGTGATTGAGGGCATCCTATTGACAGTTCTGCAATGTCGCCGGGCGCCGCTCCACAAAATCTGGTGGACGGCATTGGTTGCCAACGTTGCCGGGTATAGCGCCATGGCGGTTCTTACCTACGTTCCATGGAAACTGATAACGTTCTATTCCTACCTGCGCTATGGGTAAAAGGTTTTCGCGGGCGGGTACCCCCGCCCGCGCAAAACCTTCCTTTGATTCCCCCGCTTTAGCGGGCTATTTTCAAGGGAGATACATGGATAACTTTTGTATGAGGCTCTTAACCAACACAGGCACGGTTATTGTAGCTATCGCAACGTTCATACTGACAGTTCTGATCAAGTGGGCTTTGCTGCAGCGCTGGGTAGATAAAAAGCGCGCCTTCACCGACGCCCTCGTGCTGAACCTGAGTTCAACCATTTTTGGCAAGCTCATCACCCCGCGGACCCTGCTGCTGCTGATCACCGCCATGGTCGAATGGCTCGCCAAATGGTTGGATCCCAACTTGGACCCTGAGGCATGGAGCTCCCCGCTTAACTTTTTTGGATTGAGCGCATTGAGTGTTATGATGGCCGGCATCATGGCGTTTCTGGTCGAGGGCGTCGCACTCACAGCGCTAGAACCTCGCCAGACGCCCCTGCGCAAAATCTGGGGGGCAACGCTGGCCGCCAGCCTCGTCGGTTACGTTGCTCTGGTAATTCTCACCTATATTGGCTGGCAACTGATCGCGATGTGCCTCTATCGCTAAACCCATCCCTTGACTATCCGGTTTTCGATTCTAGACTTCGAGCTTAAACTTCATTCCCAAGGGAATTCATCATAAACCTGCGGTTCACCAGCGGTTGGACGAAAATCGCGGCCTTGCAGGCCAAGAGATAAAAGGGTAGTGTTTTTTCGAATCGGGGTACCGACTCGAAAAAACACC
>DAOUFX010000447.1:0-9331 GCA_034429675.1 Anaerolineae bacterium
GCGGGGAAGCCGTGCCGGGCTGCGGCGACGCCGGGATCGAATCCGCCGCGCTGTGCGGCTCACGGTGGGACGGGGAAGAAGCCTGGCGCGCCGGCGCGCAATCAGAACGCGCGTAAGCACGGGTTCTACGCTTCCTACGACGCGGCGGGGATCACGATTGACGACGTGCTGGCCGATTTGGCGGCCAAGCAGGCGGCGCTTTCGGATTACATTGACGCACACCTCACCTCGGCGGACGCCGACCTTTCAGCCCTCACGCATCTGTTTGAACTCCACGCACAGACAGCCTCACGTCTAGGACGGCTATTGCGCGACAAACGCGCGCTCACCGGCGAAGCGGCGGATGGGATCGCAGGGGCGATTGCGCAGGCGTTGGATGAATTGGCCACCGAACTACAGGCGGATATCTGATGGGCGTGGGTGAAGAAAGGCTAAGGTCAGTCGTAAAGGCAATTCTGCGGCGGAAGCGAACCACACCGCGACCGCAGGGGATTCCGGCGAATTTGTACCGGCGTCTTGAAGAAGCGTTGTTGGTCTGCGGGCCGACGTGCAACCAGTCGCAGACGCGGGCGCTGTTCGTGGATGAGCGGCTGCATCCCTGGTACGATCAGGTCCCCAATGCGGACAACCCTGCCGACCGGACGCGCTTCTTGATTGACGCGCTGTACGATCGCCAGGCGACGCAAGGGCGCAGCGCGTTGGAATTGCTCCTGTATGTGCTGCAAGATCGGACCGATCCCGGCGATGCGTGTTACGGGCAGTTGGGCAGCCTCATCGAGGAGTTGCGGCGCAATGGCGCGTAGATATGGGGCAGTTGGCGGCGGCGCTGCGATATTGGCTTTCCGACATCAGTCATTTTTCACGCCTGGTGCTGGGGCGGCCCCTACGGCAGTATCAACTCGAACCGGCGCAAGCCATATTGGACAGCGTGTTGCACGGGCGCGGCGAGACGTTCGCGGTGATGATGTCGCGGCAATCGGGGAAGAACGAGTTGAGCGGGCAACTCGAAGCGTACCTGGTGAATTTATACCAACGGCGCGGCGGGCAGATCGTGAAAGCCTCCCCCACCTTCAAACCACAGACGATCAATTCCATTTTGCGGCTCACCGACCGGCTGAACAATCCCTGGAACGCCAATCAATGGCGCCGGCGCGAAGGGTATATGGTCGAATTGCATAACGCGCGGGCGCTGTTCTTCTCGGCCGAGCCGAACGCGAACGTGGTGGGAGCGACGGCGTCGCTATTATTGGAAGGCGACGAGGCGCAGGATATTGATCCGTTCAAGTGGAGCAAGGATTTCAAGCCGATGGGGGCTTCGACCAACGTGACCACGGTATTGTGGGGCACCGCCTGGACGAGTAACACGCTCCTGGCGCAAACCATCACTCAGCTACAGGCCCGGACGGCCAAGGACGGGATCAAGCGGGTGTTCCTGGCGGATGCAGACAAAGTGGCGCGGGAAGTGCCCAACTACGGGCGGTACGTCGCCTCCGAAGTGGCGCGCCTTGGGCGCGACCATCCCCTGATTCGCACGCAGTATTTCCTCGAAACGATTGACGCGGAAGGCAAATTGCTCAATGCTGATCTGCTGGCCTTGCTGCGCGGCGATCACGCTCGTCGGACGGAGCTGGAACCGGGCAAGCGATATGCTTTTCTCCTCGATGTGGCCGGCGAAGACGAGCAGGAAGGGACGGCCATCGAGCGGGCTTTGCTCGAAAACCCCAAGCGTGATGCAACCGCCCTGACTATCGTCGAATACGAGCTGCGCGCCGGCGCGCTCCCCATTTATCGCACAGCGACGCGCTATCTGTGGATCGGGACGCCGCACGCGGCGCTGTACGACCGGCTGCTGGCGCTCTACCAGCAGTGGCGCCCCAGCCATTTCATTGTGGACGCGACCGGCGTGGGCGCGGGCCTGGCGTCGTTTTTGCGGCGCAGCATTGACCGCTCCGAGACGATCACATACCAGGCCGGACAAATCGTGATTCCGGTCGAGTTCAGCGCCGCCGTGAAAAGCGACCTCGGTTGGGGCCTGCTCGGCATCATCGGCACCGGGCGGCTGCGGGATTACGTTAACGATCAGGCCGCCGACACACGGCAGTTCTGGTATGAAGCGGAGATGGCCGACAAAGAGATTCGTCCCGGTCCGGGGAAGTTACTCAAATGGGGCGTGTGGGAAAGCCCAGCCTACGATGGCCTGGTGGCGCGTGGCCACGATGATCTATTGGTGGCATTGTCGCTGCTGACCGTCTTGGAGAAGCATCTGCCGACCTGGAGCAATACCGAGAGCTTCAGCGTAACGACGCCCGACCCAATGGAGGCGATTGACCATGCCGCTTGGTGAGACCCTGGCGAAAGTTTTCTTCCCGAAGTTGGTGAAACAGCTCGGCGAGGCCAATGCTCGCCTTGCCTCCATTTCCGCGCGGGTGGACGACGACCCCGGATGGGGAAATCTGAACGCAGCTCCCGGCGACCGGCCCTACTCCGAGTTTTACGCCGACCTCGAAGACGCGCTGGAGGCCTGGCGCAAGAATTTCCTGGTGCGGCGGATTGTGAACCTGACGCGCTCGTATGTGGTCGGGAAAGGCATCGCGTTCGGCAGTCGAAATGAAGAGATTGCCGCCTTCGTCAACGACTTCTGGACGCACCCGAAGAACCAGATGGAGCGGCGCTTAGGCCCGATCTGCGACCAACTGACACGCGACGGGGAGCTGTTCCCGATTTTGTTCACCAACCACCTCGACGGGATGAGCTATGTGCGCTTTCGCACCGCGCGGCAGATCCGCGAGATCGAGACGCTGGCCAATGATTGGGAGGATGAGCGGGTGTACATCGAGACGACGTCAATCGGGGCGGCGAAACGCTGGTATAGCGTGACCAACCCCGCTTCCCACCGGCTCCTGACCAATCGCCACCTCAACCCGGTGATGCTGCATTGGGCCATCAATCGCCCCCTCGACGCGACGCGCGGCGAGTCCGATCTGACTCCCGTTTTGCCGTGGGCCAGGCGTTACCAGGAATGGCTCACCGACCGGGTGAGACTGAACCGGCAGCGCACGCGACAAGCAATGATGGATGTGGAGATCAACGACGATACGCAGGTGGAGACCAAGCGGCAGCAATTGCGCCACTCCAATCCGGTCGAGGCGGGAATTTACGTTCACGGGCCGGGTGAGAAAGTGACGTATCCCTCGCTGAAGATTGAGGCCGGCCAGGCCGAGGACGACGGCAAGGCGCTGCGCCTGGCGGTGGCTACCGGCGCGAACATCGGGATGCACTATTTGGGCGAGGGTCAGGGGACGAATTACGCGACGGCCAGGGAGATGGGCGAGCCCACCGCGCGCTTCTACACCGACCGGCTGCAGGAGTTGATCTGGATGTTGAGCGATCTGGTGACGCTGGCCTATCGGCGGTATTGCCTGGTGAGGGAGTTGCCGGCAACGGCTAATTTGTTGCTGCAGGCGAGTGTGGCGGAGGTGGCGCGCGAGGACAATGCAAACCTGGCGGTGGCGGCGCGGGACATCGCGACGGCGCTGGCGACGATCGCGGCGCAAGGATGGGTGGACGACGAGACGGCGTTGACGCTGCTGTTGAAGTTCGCCGGGGAGGCGTATAGCCGGGAAGATGTGTTGAAGATTCTCGCTGCGGCGAAGGTGGAGAGGAAAGCGGCGGAAGCGAAAGAAGCGCAAGAAGCGGGAAGAGCGGAAGAAGCGGAAGATGAGGATGAGCGGGAATGAATTACCGGTGGGCGAATGCGAACCCGAACCCGGACACGATTTGCGCGGCGTGCCTTGAGCTGATCGGGACGGTGTGGGAGGCGGAGGCGGCGCCGCAGCCTCCGGTGCATCCGGGGTGTTTTTGTCTGGTGGTGCCGACATCTGAGCCGGTAAATCATCCGGGGGACGTGAGCGAGTTGTCCGAGGACGCGCAAAAGCATTGGTTGTATCACGTGGGTTTTCTGCTGCGGCAAGGGCTGCCGCTGCCGGTGTTTCTTTTGCCGTTGCGGGAGGCCGCAGAAAAGTACATTCAGGATCATCCGCAGGAGGGGCTTATGCCTGAAACGAACGAGGAACGAGTGAGTTTGACCGGCAGCGTAGTGCCTTTACCGGGGAAACGCTACGAGGTGACGTTTATTGAGGCCGGCCAGAACAAGAACGGGTGGGTGATGCCCGTGGAGGTGTTGGGGCGGCGCCTGGCGCTGTTCGAGGGCGTGCCGTGTCTTTTGAATCACGCCGATATGTGGATCGGCCCGGATGTGGAGAAGTGGGCGGCTACGCATCAAGACGCGGTGTTGTCCGATGACGCGGTGAAAACCACGCTGAGGATCGCCAACACGCCGGCGGGGCGGGTGCTGGAAAGCATTTTCGATGCCTGGCTGGCGGACCGCGAAGCGGGGCTGGCCGTCGCGCCGGTGGGGATCAGCGCGGACTTGTCGGTGCAGTGGGCCGACAGGAATAATCCGGACGATCCGCGTGTCTGCGCCGACATTCTGAAGGTTTGGTCGGGGGATACCGTTCTGTTCCCGGCTGCCGGGGGCAAGGTGGAACGGGTGCTCAATTCATTGGTAGGAGGAACCATGACGAAGTTGGAAGGAATTCAAGCGCCGGCAGCCGAGGCTGCCGCGCCGGTGATGACTCAAACGGAAAGCGCTCCTGCGAAGAGTGTTCCGTCTGAGAACGACGCCGTTTTGGCGCAGCTTTCCGCGCAGATCGGCGCGCTGACGGCCGAGGTGCAGCAATTGCGCCAGGCGCAGACCGATGCCGTCGCCAGCGCGGTGATTGACAATCCACCGGCTGCCGGCATCCACGGGATGCGCAGCTCGCTGGATCAGGTCGAGGTCGCTTTGACCGCGTTGCTTTCGGGAACGCGCCCGCCTGCCGATGTGCACCCGCTGACCGGCATCCGCGAAGCCTACGTCTTGCTTTCGGGCGATTACGAGATGACGGGGATGTTCCATGCGGACCGGGTAACGCTCGCCGCCGTTTCGGCGGCCACGATGCCCAATCTGGTGGCGAACGTGCTCAACAAGGTGGTGGTCAACCGCTTCAACACGTATCCGCGTTGGTGGGAATCTGCGGTCACCGAACAGGACTTCGGGAGCTTGCAGCAAATCCGTTGGATCACGTTGGGCGGAGTTGGGGAGCTCCCCACCGTGCCGGCCGGGCAGGCTTACGCTGAGCTGACCTGGGGCGACCTGGCGCAGCGGGCAGACTTCGTGAAGAAGGGCGGCTACCTGGGGATCACGCTGGAAGCGATTGACAAGGACGATACCCAGCAGGTCGTCGCGGCCCCCGGCGCTCTGGCGCAGGCGGCCTGGCTGACGCTGGGCAAGGCCATCGCCGGGATCGCGACCGCCAACAGCGGCGTGGGGCCGAACATCTACTACGATGCCTCGAATCAACGCGCGCTCTTCCACGCCTCCAACGGCAACCTGGGGACCAGCGCTTTGAGCCTGGCGAGCTGGCGCGCCACCAAGATCGCGATGATGAAGTTGGGCGAGACGAATTCTGGGGAGCGCCTGGGGGCGGTGTTGCGGCCACGGCTGTTGTGGGTGCCGATTGATCTGGAAGACCTGGGGTTGGAGACGTTGGCCTCGGAGGGCAAGCCGGGGACGGATTTCAACGACGTGAACGTGGACGCGGAGGGCGAGACGCGCGAGACGCGGCTGCGCAATGCGCGCAACCGGCTGGTGGTGTGCCCGTTCTGGACCAACACGGCCAACTGGATGGCGCAGGCCGATCCGGCGCTGTATCCGAGCATCGGGATCGGGTATCGTTACGGGCGCACTCCGGAGATCTTCTCCGTCGCATCGCCTACGGCCGGGCTGATGTTCACGAATGACGTGCTGCCGGTGAAGGTGCGGTTCTTCTTTGCGACCGGGCCGATGGATTACCGGGGGCTCTTTAAGCACAACGTGTAAGAAAGATTTTCACCACAGAGCGCACAGAGGACACAGAGAGTTTTTTAGTTAGGAAAGAGAGAGATAGGAGGTAAGTTGTGGATCAGATTGCGATGACGTTTACGATTCCGGGGACGCTGGCGGCGAACCATACGTTCACGTTCAAGGCGCAGCGACCGTTGCAGATTTTGGGGGTGAGCGCGGTGAACACGAGCGCGAACGCCGGCACGATTGCGGTGGGGACTGCGGCAGATGCTGATGGGTTCCTGGTCGCCAAGTCGTTCGGGGTGAGCGGCGCGCCGGCGGAGTACGAGAAGAAGCAGTTCGACGGCGCTTTGCTGAGCAACCCGGGTAACGAGTATCCCGCTGTCGAGGATGGGGACGTGGTCAGTGTCACGATCACGGATCACGCCAGCCACATGGCGAATGTGTGCGTGGTCTTGTTCTGCGCGGCCTAAGATGGAGACGTTGCCGCGCAATTTCGACCTGGCCCTGGCCGAGTTGGGCCTGAGCGGGCCGGTGTACCGCGTGGAGGAAGAGGGAGATGGAGGGTTGACGCTGCATCTCCCGGGCGGGGCGGTGGAGTGGAGGCCGGGGAAGGAAGAAGGCAGAGGGAAGAAGGCAGAAGTCGGAAAGAAGAAGAAAGCCCCTCAGCCTGAAGGGAAACAGGAGGATGACTTTACGGCGATTCCGTATGTGGGGCCGGAGATCGCGCGGGCGTTGCACGCGGCGGGGTTTGCGACGTGCGAAGACCTGGTGAAGGCGACGGATGAAGCTCTGCTGAACGTGGCGAGCGTCAGCGAGTTCACCCTGGGGAAGATTCGGAAGTACCTGCGGGAGCATTACATTGCGGAGGGTTGAAAGTCGCAAGTTGGCAAGTTGAAAGTTGCAGAGGGGAGAAGAGGAAGGTGCGACGCACTTGGGCTTACGATCGGCGACGGCGTCTGTGTTCTGGTAAGGATGTTGGCAGGCGTGAGAAATGCGTTGCACCTGGTTGTTGAAAGTTAAGTTTTGAGTACGCGCGTACTCAAGAAAGGGGAGTGAAACCATGTATTTGAGTTTGAAGCCGGAAGACATTGCGCGGTTAAAAACCGCTTTAATCGGGTTGATTTTGGTGTGTCTTTCCATCGCGGGGAGTGTGGCGGTGGATTTCGTTTCGGGGATCGGGGAGCAGGGGATTAGCCCGCTGCCTACCCCGGAATTTTACAACGCAGAGGCGCTGAGGCGCGGAGACGCAGAGGGGGAGCCGGGAATGATCGAAAGGGTTGAAATCGAGGCGGTATGCACGGGGGCCGATGGGAGTGCGGGGGCGACGGCGTTTAGCGCGCCGGTGGCCGGCGAGGTGTTGGCGGTGATGGTGACGTATGCCGGCGACGATCCGGCCACGACCGATGTGACGCTGGCGGACGAAAGTGATCCGGCTGGCGAGGCGATTGTGAACCGGGCGAGCGTGGCGGCCGATGCCAAGCTGTATCCCCGGCGCGCGCTCAATGACAATGTGGGCGGCGCTTTGACGGGTTACGGGGAATACGTGGTCCACGGACGGCTGAAGCTGGTGGCGGCCCAGGCGAATGACGGCGACAAGATCAAAGCGGTGGTATGGCTGCGACGTTAGCCGATCTGCGTGACCGCGTGGAGCAGGTGTTGGAAGACGCCGGCAACACGCATTGGACTACCGGCGCGCTCGATGAAGCGATCCGGCTGGCGCTGGACGAGTTTTCGCAGGTGCAGCCGCACCGCGCGGTGGGGTCGGTGACGCTGGCGAGCGCAGGGCGCGAGGTTAGCCTGGCGTCGCTGCCCCCGCTGCTGCACGTGGAGCGGGTGTGGTGGGAGTATGTCGCCACGGATTACCCTCCGGCCTGGCGCAAGTTCGAGGAGTGGCCCGGCAAAGTCTTGTGGATTGACGACGGGTTGGAACCGCAGGCCGGCGACGTGGTGCGGGTCTTCTACACCGCGCGGCATACCCTGAACGGTCTGGACGCGGCGACTGCAACCACACTGCCGGATGAACATGTGAGTCTGACTGTGGTCGGAGCCACAGGACATGCGGCGCGCAGCCGCGCGCTGAGCGTGGCGGACCGGGTGAACGTGGACGGCTGGACTTCGCAGCGCATGAACGAGTGGGGCGAGCAGCAATTGCGTGATTTTCGGAATGGCCTGGCGCGTTTGGCGCGCCAGGCAGCGGCGCGGGCGGCGGGAATTGCAACGACGCCGGCGCTTGATCGTTGGGAAAACGGAGGCTGGTGATGGCGGTCAAAGTCTGCGAATTCGTTCAAACAACCTTCAAGAACGCCGGCGTGACGCACTACGACCACGACGGCGACTACTACTCCTCCGAAAACCTCTACCTCGACCAGACCAAGACGCGCCTGCGCCTGGCTCCGGCCTGGTCCAATCAGGTATTGCTGCCGCAGGACTGGCTCTACAAGCATGCGGCAGTCTTTATCAGCGCGGGATACTTTGGCGTTTACGCCTTCATCGGGCAGAACTACAACACCAACAGCGTGCAGGTTTTCTACATCACCAGCTTGCTCGAAGAGGACTTTTATGTGAAGACTACCAACGTGACCGGGAATGTGGCCGGGAAGGCGAAACGCAATGCGGTTTACTACAACGGCAGAATCTACCTGATCAGCACCAGCGGCGTGTGGGCCGGCGCGCACACCGGGACCTCCTACAGCCAGATCTACGTTGGCAGCGACGCCAGGATTTTGGCCGTCGTCGAAAACGAGGTCTATCTGCTCCGCGCCAACGGCGCGGTGATGCGGCTGAATGCTGCTGAAACAGCCTTCGAAGCCTACTATACGCCGGCGCATCCGCTCGATCCGCAATTCCTGACGCACTTCCGCGGCTACATCCTCTACGCCGCCAGCCGCCCGGATGGCAGCCTCGACATCTATCGTTTGAATTCGGCGGGCATCTCCGAGATCGCCAGCGTGGCGGGATCGGGGCGTTACCTGGCGTATGGCTCGCTCTTTGCCGTCCACGACGACAACTTCTACTTTTCGCCGGGCATCCAGCATGCCAGCGAGTTGATCTGGGGCGGCAGCAACGCCGACTCGCTGATGCTCTATGAGTTCAACGGCAGCCAGATCGAGCTGATCGCCGAGACCCCCAGCGTTGGCCTGGCGCAGGAACACCAAAACTTCGGTATCCTCAACTGGCGCGCCCATCTGCTCTACTACGACCTGCGCAGCCAGTATTCCTACAATCCGGCGCCGCAATATATAGATTTGCTGCGGCCCAACAAAACCTTCAGCACCTTTATGCCGCTCACGATGGTCGCGCACGCCGGTACGCTGCACGTCCCGGCGCTGCACAACCTGGGCGGCGAGCTGCTGCTGATCGGCAGCGGCACTTACACGGACGAGAACCCGCTATGAGCAACCAACTCGGCTTACACCACACCAGCACCTACAAGCGCGCCGCGAC
>DAOUFX010000448.1:0-3533 GCA_034429675.1 Anaerolineae bacterium
TGGACTACAACCAAGGATGACTTCTGGAGCGTCGCCGCTACCTTCTACCAACCTCTGCGCGGGTACCTGGATTACCTCCCGCTGGGCGATCCCGGCAAACCGCTGCCGGTACAGTTCTGGGGCGATGCCACGCCTGCCGGCATCACCGACGCATGGCAATGGAATTTCGGCGATGGCGGACAGGCCAACACCCGCTATCCGCAACACACCTTCTCCCTGGGCCAATTCGACGTCACCCTGACCATCACCGACACCGACAGCGGCGAATCCGCCGTCCAGACGTGGAGCAATGCCATCACCGTCACCGGGCGCAGTATCACCTATATCTACGACCCGCTCAACCGCCTGACCTCCGCCGATTACTCCACCGGCGAACACTACGCCTACCAATATGACGCCGTCGGCAACCGCACCGCGATGACGACCACATCAGGCGTCACCACCTACGCTTATGACGCCGCCAACCGCCTGACGAGCGCCACGCTTCCCGGTTCTGGCGTCCGGACGTATACTTGGGACAACCGGGGCAACCTGCTCTCCGATGGTACCTTCACATACACGTACAGCGCCGCCGGGCGAATGGTGCAAGCGGAAAGCCTCGCCGTGACGCGGGTGTACACCTACAATGCGGACGGCCTGCGCGTGGCGCAAGCTTATGTAGGCGCTCCGGGCGCCCAAACTTACGTCTGGGATTGGGCTACGGGCGTGCCGGAAATGCTGAACGATGGTCGCTACACCTACCTGGTGGGGCTAGATACCGTCGGCTGGCATGGTTCGCCTTCGCCGATGGGACAAATAGGCTGGACCTACGCGCTGCCCGACGCCCTGGGAAGCGTGCGCCAAGAGGCAGACGCCAACGGTGGTGTATCTGCTGCCCGCGAATGGTCGCCATACGGCGAAGAGATTGGCGGGGGACAGACCGGGTTGGGGTACACCGGCGAGTGGTTCGATGCAGGCGTGGGGCTGACGTATCTGCGCGCCCGGTGGTATGACGGCGCGACGGGAAGATTCACGCAGATTGACCCGTTATTTGCTTTTACGCCCTATTTATATGCTAACAATAACCCGGTTAAATTTGTTGATCCGTCGGGTTTTCGCGGCATTCTTCCATGGAACATATACTATCAAAATTATGGCAGATCACTGAGTAAAAATGATCCTGACATAATCAATGATCTCAAAAATACTGATACAGTAATTGCTCTTGAAGCCATTACAAAAATAGAACTCAATTTTCAGGGAAATCCAAACTATGAGGGTTTGCCCCTAGAAATCTTATTAGTTTCCTCCCTATATGGGACTTGTATACGAGATCCTCTGTTTAATTCCAAGTATCCAGATGACATGATTGGATATACTACCCAGGCAATATTCCCTGACAGGAACTATAACCAGTATGATTGGTTGATTTCCGGCTGGGTGGACTACTGGAATTGGCGTGCGCGCCAGGCCGGAAAGTCATACCAACTTGACCCGAATTTCTTCAAAGCGATTGCCTATATTGAAACAGCACTAGGGTATGTAATGGATCCGACTAATCAGAGTTATATAGGAATAGCACAACTTGGCGCTGAGGCTGAGAAGGCGGCTCTGTTAGGCTCCGGTGTTGGTTCAGTACAGTGGGGGGGTATTAATGTAGTAAATATCAATGAACCCTCCCACAATATAGCCGGAGCAATAAGATGGTTGATGTACAAATTTGAAGTAGACGCTCAACAAGCAGGGTGGGATAAAGCCTACGCTTATTTTGCTGGTTATAGCGGGGACACAGCAGGAGCAAAAGTAAAGGACGTTTTAACCGTCTACAACACAGGACTTGACATCAATTGGAGAGAAGGGAATCACTATCTTTTTTACCGTAGTTTGTTGCAGCCCGATCCACGAGAGGAGGCGAAAAAACGATGAAAAGGAGGCTCATTTTACTAATCGTAGTTTTAAGCATTGCAGGATGCAGGCAAACACATGAGATAAATACTTCTGAGAAGTCTCTTCTCCAAACCACGAAACTTCTATCAGTAGAGTTTGTGAGTGAGCCA
Organism: Anaerolineae bacterium; assembly: GCA_034429675.1. Classification (GTDB taxonomy): domain Bacteria; phylum Chloroflexota; class Anaerolineae; order B4-G1; family SLSP01; genus JAKQHY01. The sequence continues at coordinate 2,037 of DAOUFX010000448.1, forward strand.
CAAGAGATATGGCGTATCAACGCATCCGGGGGACGATACACTCCTCAAATTGCAGTGGGAGATCTAACCGGAGATGGTTACCCGGAAATTAGTTTAGCCATGGGTGCTTGGGTGCCTCCAAATACCGCAGCAGAATCGGAAGGCTATTTCTATAGCCACCCCATTGTCTTTTCCTGGAATGGGAAAAACTTTGAACAATTGAAAGCAGAATGGCTTGGAATACAATCGTATGCGCCTCAAATATCCGTTTATCGCGCACAGGGCACACCCGTGACGCTTATCATTGCCGATATAGATCAAGACAATACCAGTGAACTGATTGTGGGGACTATCTCTCGTGGCGCTGGCGATTTTAAAGGAGCTATTTACATTTTTCACTGGGATGGACAACGTTTCCAAGCAGAATATTCCGATTATTGTCTAGGGGCAATCAACCGGATAGATACTATTAACAACGAAAAGTCAGTGATAGTTTCTGCCAGTTCACGTCCAATCGGATATGGAGCATATGATCGGAATATATGCCCAGAGAACCCCAAAGGCCCCGATGAATTTACAACAGGTTTGTATGTGCTATATGCTACCCAAGAAGATGAATATGCAACCCGATCACTGGAATTAGATAGTAATCTTAGCACAATCCTGACGATCAATATGGATGATTCAAATGCAACTCAATTTATCCGTGGTTCATATACGTCCAACACCAACATGATAGATTGGAAAAATACAAAGGTCTTGAGCTACACTGAAGAGATTTGGCCAGGAACTCTAATGTTAGAAATAGAAAATCCTATCATGCAAATGACTACAGCCGATGTAGATGGGAATGGGACTTTGGAAATTGTCACGCTAACCGCTGGACAAGCACAAGACACAACTATCCCCGCAAGCACTCTAACATTGCTAGTTTTTCAGAAAAAACAAAATGTTTATCAGTTGATCCATAGCGCCGATGTTGACTTTTCTACACCATCAACGACATATATGCTTAAATATTTCGCCGTAGGAGATGCCGACAATGATGGCAAGGACGAAATTCTGGCAAGCAACGGTGAGTTATACGATTGGGGTGACGGAGATATGGTATCAAATATCAATGTAATGAAAGCAATGAATAAAGATTTTTGTCTTGGTTTAGAGAGTATTTACATTGGAAAAGTCTATAACAACGAACAAAACCGGATTATTTTTACCGCACGGGATTCGACCAAGGGAGATACATTCTGCCCTGATGCATCTTCCCCGCAAATGTATATTGTGAATCTGGGTGCCAATCCATGACATAAAAAGGGGGGGTAAAAATCTGCTGTTTGTTCTATTTTCAATTGTTGCGCTGGCCCGTGGCGTCGCCGTCAACAAAACTCTCATCGGCTGGACTACAACCAAGGATGACTTCTGGAGCGTCGCCGCTACCTTCTACCAACCTCTGCGCGGGTACCTGGATTACCTCCCGCTGGGCGATCCCGGCAAACCGCTGCCGGTACAGTTCTGGGG
>DAOUFX010000449.1:0-3409 GCA_034429675.1 Anaerolineae bacterium
TAATTCCCCCGCTTTAGCGGGCTATTTTCAAGGGAGAGCAAACATGCGTCACACTACAAAAGGTATCGTCGTCTTTTTGGTGATAGCATTTGGATTGGCGTGGGGATTGTGGGGGGTGCTGTTCAGCCTCGGAATTACGCCGCGCGCCCCACGGTTTCAAGGATGGGGGACCCTCCCCGGCTTTGCTCCTGCCATCGCTGCCATCATCGTTCGGAAGTGGGTGACGCGCGAAGGGTTCGCCGATTCAGGCCTTCGGCCTGACCGGCGGATGTGGCGCTATTATCTCTTCGCCTGGTTGTCGCCTTTGGCGATCGCTTCTCTTATCACGGGGTTAGCGGTGATTTTCCGCGTCAGCATGCCGGACCCATCCCTCCAACGCGCTTACAATGTGCTCTCCCCCGAAAGTGGGCCGCCGCCGCTCCTGTTGAATTTACCGCTGCCGGTGTTCCCACTGCTTCTCACCGGTCTTACGACGTTCTTGATTTGGGGCGAAGAGTTTGGCTGGCGGGGATATTTGCAGGTACGGCTCCTGGCAGAGCGACCGCTGTGGGCCGGAATGGCAACCGGGCTCATTTGGGGCGTCTGGCACGCGCCGATGATTCTGGCCTCCGGCGACCAATATGCGGATACCCCCTGGTTGGGTCTGCTGGTATTTCCGATTACGGCAATGTTGTTATCTATCATTTGGGGGTGGCTGCGCCTGAAAACGGGATCGGTGTGGAGCGCTTGCGTCGCGCACGCCGCCACGAATAGTTTGGGATCGCTCTTGATGATTTCGTTGTTTTACGGCGGGCCAAATTGGACGTGGGTGAGTTATTATGGGGTTTTGAGCTGGATTCCCCTTGGCGGAATCTGCCTGTGGTTGCTCGCATCCGGGCAGTTAAAGCGTGTATCGGGATGACGTTCAGAATAAGGCCGGGCAAAAGCAAATGATCATTATCATTAACGGCTCCCTGGGCGTCGGAAAATCCAGCGTGTCCGAGGAATTGCACTGGAAATTCGATAAATCGGTCTATCTCGACGGCGACGCCGTCGGCAGTGTCCATCCCTTTGAAATCTACGACGACGCGCGTATCGCTCACCTTTATCGCACTTTGGCGCTTCTCGTCGGTTTTCATCAGGAGAACGGCTATCACAACTTTGTCATCAACTACATCTTTGAGTCGCCGGATTCATTACGAGAGTTGCTCAATCTCCTGCGCCCCCTCGATGCCTCCATCCACGTCTATTGGCTGACCTGCGATGAGAAAGAACAGGCAGAGCGGATCCGGGGACGGAAACGCAACGATCTCAATTGGGAATTGACCCGGTTTGTCGAACTTCAGCGCATCCAAACGGAGGCCGCGCAAAAAGGCTTCATTGGAGTTCCGGTAGACACGACCGGCTTGTCGCTGGCAGAGGTGGTCGAGAATATCTGGAAAGACATTTTTGGCGTACAATAATGACAATGGGAGGGTTAAAAGAAGCGTGTTTTTTCGTGCGGGAGTACCCGCACGAAAAAAACACCCTCTTTTAACCCTCCCGCGGTTTCTATAAACTGGGATAGTCGTGATACCATCGCGGTGGATCCGTTTGCCGGACTGTCGAAAGTTCGGTATAGCTGAGAATTTCCGGCAGCGTAGCATTGGATGTGGAGGCAGTGATGCAGGAAATATTTGGGCATTTTGTCGAACCGGATGACGCCGGCTCGGAATACCTGAAAATCCATTTCTCGCCTGCGTCGGCGCCCCTGGAGCAGCGTTGGCGCAACAACGGCGTGTCGGCCAACTTCCTGGCCGATTATTGGACGCCGTTTTTTCCTGCTCACGATGAGAGCTCGCGACAGCGACAAACGCGAGTCAAGGAAAGCATCGCTTACATTGCCAACGAATTGTTAGAGAACCAGATGAAGTATAACGATCCGGCAGCGGAATATCCGGTCGAGCTGGCTCTGTATTTGCGCAATGATACGTTTACATTCTACGCCGCTAATGCGATTGCACGGTCGGCTGCGGCTTCGTTCCGGTCGCGTATTCAGAGTTTGTTGACCAAAGCCCCGTTTGAGCTTTATGTACAGCAGGTTCAGACAAATATGACTGCGGGGCATCCCTCCGGCTCAGGGCTGGGATTCCTCACCATGCTGCACGATTATGAGGCAAAGCTTGCCTGGAAGTTTGCGCCCTTGCCCCAGCATACATGCATAATCGTGACCACTATGGTGGAATTGTCGGTTTGACCATGTTGGAAAAGTCAGGCAATTTTGAGATGGGCGATTTCCTGAAAAAGCAGCTCCCCAGATTTTTCGGATGGATAGCTTCCCTCCTTATGGTTTTCTTTACCACGTTCTGGACCTATTGGAGCGCAGGAGAAATGTATCACGAAGGCTGGTGGGGCGCGTGGTACAACCGTCTGCCTTACCTGGCGCCGATTGCAGTGACGCTTATCCCCACGTTGATAACGTTCAGGTGGCCTATCGCGGGTGGCGGCTTGATCATGGCCATCGGCGCGTTTGCGCTCTTCTTCTTCGCCGGCGATGTTGCGTATATTGGCCTCGCCATCGCGCTGGTGGGTCTTGTCTTTCTAATGGATGGTCTCACGAATCGGCGAGGCGCATCCGAGAAAACATCGCTTTCATCTTCTTGGTGGCGTCGCTATTGGCGTTATGCTTTAGCCGTAGGCCTGCCTCTGATTGTCTTTGCCGGCGTCTCCGTTTATATGCTGCCGGTCGTTTTGACCCGCGTGGATGACGGCGACCGCAGCGCCCGGCTGATTGAGGGCAACGGGGTTACGCTCGTATGGGCGCCGGAAGGGCCGGGGTGGAACTGGCAACAATCGTGGGGCGGCTATCCTTCGTGGCAAAGCATTGCCGTGTACGGAGTCTCGCCGGTGGGTCTGGGTGAAAAACCCGGGTATGGCCGACAGGGCGCGGGCTACGCGGACGCAGTCTTTGCCACCGCCGCGGACATGGCGCAAACCAACCTCTGCCGTTATCTGAGCGCCGACGGCGCCACCCTCATGGCCGAGCCGCAGAATATCTGGCGCATGCCCACCACCGATGAAATAGTCCGGTCGCTCGGCCGGCACGGCGAGAATGCCGGTTGTAGCTGGCAGGGAGAATTCGCCCGGCAAGTGTCGTGCAAGATTCTGCCGGACAAAGAATCGCCGCTTTGGGCCACCGATCATTCCGTTATCTACTACTGGACGGCCGATTCCTACAGCCAAGACAGGGGATACTTCGTCGCTTTCAACGGAACGGTCAATGCGACCTATAAATTGGGCGGCAACCCACGTCACAGCTACCGCTGCGTTAGAGAACCATAAACCACCGCCTATCGTGATTCAACGGAAAGATAAAAGAAGCGTGTTTTTGCGTGCGGGTCCCCCCGCACTAAAAAACACCCCCCTTTTAACCGTCCGCCGTGCCGGCGGC
>DAOUFX010000450.1:0-51162 GCA_034429675.1 Anaerolineae bacterium
GGCCCGATCGGGCCGCCGTCTTTTCAAAACATCGCCGGCGTCTTTGCCGCCGACGCCCAAATTGCGCTACAAAATATCCTCAGGCAACGGCTTATATCCCAGCCAATAAACAAATCCACGCGGTCCTTCGATTTCCTGAAAGCCCATCGCCTGAATGGACTTGTCCTCCGGTCTGCGCCGTAAAAAAGCCTTGAAGTCCTCGACAATTGTCGGGCGGTAAGCATGGCGCGTAACCTGCGTGAAAAAGAGATCCTCGTCGAGCGCCAATTTCTGCGCACTGCGGACAACGAGCGACAACGTCATCAACATATCATGATAATCCAGACGACCATCCGTCATCAGTAACGCCATCAATCCCTTCTCCAGATGAGCGGCGCTTTTCTTGCGAACGCTCAACATCGCCATCCGTTCGGCGAACATGCTCAGACGCGAACAGGCAGATTGCGTCAGCAATGTACTAAAGCGGGCCTGGTATGCCTTGCTCAGTCCCATATAATCCTCCACCAGTTGAATGATGCGATGATCCACCGGCCCGGGAAGAGTTTGATAATGATACTCTTTCGGAAGCGTGTCTAAATACGCCGTAGCCTGTTCTATCGTCAATTTTGTTGATCCCAGGTGCATTGTAAGTTTCCTTCCATCTTCTGATTAAGGCGCAGTATATCCCATATTCTGCGCCGTCTCTCGCGGCAACAAATAGTTCCCTACCTGAACATAACCAGCTTCCTTGAAAAGATTCAGCTCACGGCCATACATTGAAATTCCATATTGATCGTTCATGACTGTATTGGCGTTGATATCGGTTCCCAAATAGATAGCGTCGCCATGACTGATCGCATCCTGCACAAACTGGAAGTTAAGCTGCGTCGTCCAACCCGGAATCAACAACACGCGCCCACCGGCCCCGCCGCTGGCGAAAGTGTCCGGTGTCTCTCCCAGAATTGTAACGCGCATGGTGGCGGGTAAATTTGTCGGATCCTCAGCGCTCCACGGGGCGCTGTAGTAGGAAACCACAGAATCTACGTCACCCGCATCTAACCCCATAAACTGCTCTCGCCATTGCCGGCGCAGTTCGCGCATTTCCGGCGTCAAATCGCTGTCGGGAATCGTACTGCTGAGGATTCGCTCAAATTCAGGGGACATCTGGGCCAGCCCTTCCGTCTGTAACTGGAGTAAGTTGTCCATAACATTCCGAGCGTCTTCAACGCTGGTAATGTGGGGCAGGATGGAACCTGCGTATGAGCCAAAACCGGGCACCGTAGCGTCGCCTCTATACAAAATATCCAACGCATTCTGTAACTCGACGGGATCGCCATCGAAGTTCTGTAACGCCTTCAAAAGGTTGTCCGGCGTATCAACCATATCGAGCATGTGCAAAAACTCACTGCCGCCGGCAGGAAACTGCGGATAAAGCGAGAAGAAATCGTCAACGTTCGTGAAACGGCAAATGGCAACGCCCATACGATCCGCATTCCCGGGGAATGCTTCGAGAGTATCCATATACACAATGATGGGATAGTTGCCATGATCCACAAAATGATCCATACTCGCCGTCAGGTTATTCCCATCATCAAAATGCGTTAAGGCCTGCGAAAGTTGCTCAGTAGTCAGGTGCTCACCGGCGGCAACAAATTGCGCAAAATTGTCAAACTTTCCCATTGCCGTGGGAAAATCCACGCCATTCTCGGTAGTTGCCATTCGATCGGTCATGGTAATAAATCCCTGCGCGCCGCCATAGGTATCCATCGCCGACGAAAATTCCGCAGGGTTGCTAAAACAACTGTAAAGATCAGGCAAATTGCCATACGTCGCTTGAGTTTGATTGCCGTCGGCGTCCGTCACCGTTTCGGTCAATCCTGTCATCGCACCTTCGTCATCACGGACCACGTTGATTTCTCTGACGGTATAGCCGTCACCGCCGGTTGTATCAGGTTCACGAATTACCGTACGCCCATCGGGATACGTCGTGACGCGCCGTCCATCAGGGTAGTTAACCATCGTGCAGTAACCCAAGTCGCGTTCTTCGCGCAGCAGACTGCCATCCGCGTCGTAATAAGTTGTGCTCTCGGTGCCGTCGTAGTGTTGCTGCCGGATCCCACTTTCCCCGTTAGGGCCTTCCGTTTGCCGAGGGCGCATGCTCACCAACTGTGAGCCGCGTTCAAGCGCAATCATCAGCAATTCGAACTTCTGAATGTCCGACAGGTCTCCGCCGCTAAGAACGATCTGAGCGGCTTCTACTGCAGTCCGCGCGTCATCCGCGGCCAGGACAACCTCGGCAAACTGTCGCATGGTATGATACAGCTCAGAATTAAGCAGTGGTTTGCCAATCCGTGTGGCCTTAAGCGCGTCCAAACCGGGAATGACGGCGACCACATCCAAAAACAGGTCTCCCAAACCCGCCTCTCCTTGAACAACGTTAATCCCGGTCGCAACCACGTCACGCACGTCGCCCGCCAATCCCCAGGGCGTCAATCCACCCAACGTTTGCCCTACAACATGCCAGAGAGTTTGATCTTCAGCCGACACAAAGTTCCCCAAGAAAAAGCCCTCGACCACATCGTCAAAACCTTGTGCGAAAGCAGACGGTTCGTATTCATACATCATGTAATAAGTATTTTGAATTTGGGCAGGATTGAGCGCCATCAAGTAAGGGTCATCCATAAACTGATTAATATATTCAGAATGTTCTCCTAATTCATCTTCAGAGCGCTCTCCAATCACCAACGGGCCCAGCAGACCGTTGAGTTGCGCCCTGGCCTCATCAGAAAGATAGGCCGAGTCATATAGCTCTCTACCCTCCAGGTCTTCCGCGGTAGCGTCCTCATGTATACTGCTTTCATCTGTGGCAGAGCTGTAAATACTGATAAACGTCTGGCTAATTTCGTCCGGCGAAATTTCAGGGTTGAAGCCACGCATGACTTCGGCATACTGCTGATAGAGATTCCCAATCTCGGACGGCGACAAATCTTCATCGGCAAACGTGCTACAAGTGCGGAATTCCTCAGGCGCCATATACTGATAAGTCCACAAATCGTCAATGGCAGCGGCATTGCGCTGATCGCCAAGCTGCATCAGCAATTCCGGCGAGAGAGAATCAAACTGTTGCTGCGCAATGATAGCTGCTTCTGGGGAAAGATCAGGATTAGCGGCTTTGACCTCGTCGGTCACGTGAATCGCATAGTCGTACAACGTATCCGGAGTGCTTTCAGGGAAGCGCAACACCAAGTCAAGCGTGTCTATCGCAGGCGCATCCGGCGGCGCAAACTGAGCAATGTAAGCGTCAAAGCTATCACGGCTGCGTTGCGTCTCCAGGAATTCCTCAGGCGTCATGTCGGCGGCGCGTTCGTCGTTCTTCAAATCGTCCCCCACCCAATGAACGTAACCCCAAATCGCCTGCGGGGAACTGTCCGGGAATTGCGCTACCAGGTCCAGATGCTCACGGTAAACCTCGACGAGACCGGAAAGCGGCACGTTCAGACCGCATGTGTCCAGTGGAGCCGCTCCGCTGGCGCCGGTTGGATCGAACGCGATCTGTAAGGCATCCGAATTCTCCTGCCCGGTCATCAACGCGAAAATATCCGGGGTCGCCGCCAACCCCAATTGATAGGAGACATTGCTCAAATTACCTGCAAGTGGAGCGGCCTCGTCGAAGAAGAGCTCCGTCAAAGCCGGATCGCTTGATCCCAATGTATTGAGCATTCTTGCCATCGCCTCCCGCTTATCCAAATCGAACATGGACGAACCCGTCTGGAAAAACAAGGCAGTCATCATGCTACCTTCGACAAGGTCTGCGGAGGTGGTGCGCATATCTTCCAAATAGGTGTTCATCTGCTCAATCTGCGCCTGGGCAAAATCCGGCGTCATGCCGCCCTGTTGGGATATGAGCGCGGGCGCCAACGCCTGATGTATCAACAACAATTCATCAAGCTCGGCCTGGTCCGTCGCCAAACCAGTCTGGTACGCCTCCGCCATATCGGGAGTCCCGGTCCTAGGGTCGTAATTAACGACGCTGCCCACCATATTGGTGGCAATCCCGCTCTCGAGATCCTGCATCAGGGTCATCACCGCCATATTTCTCACGTCAACCGGCACTTCCAACTGATCGAGCAACTCAATCGTCGCCAGGGCCTGCTGTGTGGGAGGCAACTGCGCAAAACCCTCGTCCGCCTGCAACGCGCCGACCAGCATATCGGCCTGCTCACCCGGCAAGCCGGTCTCGAACAGGGCGCCCTGAGTCAATTCATCCAACCCGTCTTGAACCTCTGCCGTATCAAATCCGGCATCCGCCCGCGCCTGTTCAGACGCCGCCGCCAACTCGGGATAATTTCCCATCCCTTGCAGCGCGTCCATGCTGCTCACCACCTGATCTGCCGACATGGTCAACCCGGTCTCGGACGAAAGCATCTGCAACTCCCCCATCCATTCCTCTGCTCCAAAGACCTCCACGTCGTTTACCATATCATCCACTGAATCGTAACTCGAACCCGAGTTCAACGCCTCATCGGCAAGGATATCAAGATGCTTTGACATCCCCATAAGCAAAAGGCCCGAATGAGTACGATAATCCCCCACATTCTCGGCGTTAGCCCCGACGAGTTGAGACATCATCGCCGGGCCAATGGCCTCGTGAATCAACGCCAACGACTCGAAATCGTCCTGTGCGGTGGTAAAACCGTCTTGGTCCTGGGCGGCAGCGGCGGTATAGGCCTGATTCATAGCAGTGGTTTCCAGACCTTGCATCAGGTTCATCGCCACCATGGATTGGACCACCGGCGAGACGCCGTTCATCTGGTCCACCATATCTACCATGGCCAGAGCTTGCGCTTCGGGAGGTAAGTTCGCAAAGCCAGGGGAAGTTTGCAATGTGGTCAACAAGATGTCGGCTTGCTCCGTGGGCAGCCCGTTGCGGAATTCTGGAGTTCCCAATGTCACGTCCACGGTTTGGTTGACCTGGGTTATATCGAAGCCGGCGGCCTGCCGGACGATCTCGGTTTGCAGCGCCTCTGGCAACAGCGCCACCTCTTCCTCGCCCACAATATTCACCAATGAAGCGGCGACCATGCGCACCTGATCCTGATCCATGGCCGTGTTGCCTTCCGTAACCTGGAAAGCTTGCACGTCCTGGATAGCCACCAGTACCTCAGAAACCAGCGCCTGTTGCGCCTCCGGGTCTGCCGCCAATGCTTCCCAATCGGGGTTACTGCCGCTAATCACTGCCTGCACTCTCTCACGCGCCTCTTCGACAGGATCGCGTGATCCCTGTTGCGGCGATGATGAATCTTCCAAGTCGCCTGTATCCGAAAGCGCCGTCCGCGTTGAAGGGTCAGCTGTGTAGAACTCATCGCCGGCGTTGAACACCGAGGCTGTCGTCAACAAGGCGTCCGGCGCAAAGGACATCGGTACGAAAGGCACGGCAGAGGACGCCTGAGCAAGCGCCGGATTCAGCGACATAGCGCCATCTGACATAATCGGAGAGGCAACCGGATCAGCCTCCCCGGCAGGAAATGACATCGGCAAATCGGAGGGGGTTTCTTCCACAACGGGCCACTGCAAAAAAGGCACCACAGACGGGATTTGTGACTCGGCGGGAGCGGCCGCCACAATTTCAGGTACTTCAACCGGCGTCTGAACGATGGCTTCAACCCGCGCATCGCTGGCATCCGCCGCCGTATCCAGTTGCACCTGTCCTGCTTCGGTGGTCATCTGCACGTCAGACGCCGCCTGCACGGCAATCGCATCATTAGCCGCAGCCATGTCCTCTGCCGTCATCTCTTGATCGGCCTCCGCCTGCGTTGTAACCGCTTCGGCCTCAAGCGCTGTATCGTTTAGCACCGCTTCTACAGCGTTATGAGCAGCGCTGATAATGCCGACAACATCTGCTGCCGCATCGGCGCGGACGCGATCGGCAGCCGCACGCGCCCGGTCAAGAATGCCCTGGAAGCTGTGGAACGAGAAACCGGCGCCGGAAGCAGCCGGAGAATCACCCGTTGCTGCCGCCGCTTCCTCCTGTTGCAAGCGATTAACCTCCGCATCCGCATCGGCCAAAACCTGATCGGCTTCTGCGTCGCCTGCCGCTTTGCGCGTTTCGGCTTCAGCTTCGGATTGTGTCAGAATGGCCCCGGATTGCGCTTCACCGTCCAACGTCAATTGCGTTACAGTGGATTGCGCCGTGGTTTCAATGTCAGCTGTTTGAACCGTGTACTGTGCGGACAGGGCCGCGGTCTGGACTTCAGCCGCCGTCAAGATAGCCGAGGTCTCATCGGTGACGCCGGACTGAATGGTGAGTTGTTCCTGCTGAAGTGCCTGTGTCTCATTCGCAATCGCCTGATTTTGCTCCTCGACGGCCTGCTCTTGAGCGGCGAGCGCCGCATCCGCCTGCTGCGGCACCGGAGCAGCCTCGCCGCCACCGCCGGACGCCTGAGATTGAGGACAACCCTGGGCCATCTGCTCTTCCAGGTTTTTCCACGCTTCATCCAGCGACTCTTCGTTGTCCTCATACGACCAGCGCCGTTCCAACAGTGTCTGCTCCTGATCCCGGTAATAGCGCTTTTGAAGATCCAGTTGGTCAGCTTGAGCGCGATTTTGCGTGGTCCGAGCGCGATTGTCCTGTTGGCCTGCCTGCACACCGCCTTCTTGCGCCGCCAGTTGGGCCTTTTCACCCTCGATCTGTTGGCGCTGCATCTGCAATTCCTGCGCCGGCTGTTTGCCTTCCGCTTCCTTCTCTTTGCGCGTCAATTGTTCCTCTTTGACTTCAAGCTGCTTCTTTTGCCCCTGTAGTTTCGCCTTAGTGAAACGCAGTTCCACAGCCTGCTCGCGCAATTGCGATTCCTGAAGGTGATGTTGCCAGCGCTGCTCCGCCTGCGCCTTCACTTCCTGGCGCTGCTGGATATCGGCTGAGTCCAATTGTTCGAACGCCTCTTCGAGTTTCACCTGTTGCTCTTCGAGCTGTTCGCGTTGTTTGTCCCATGCCGGGCGACAGGGCGCATTCGGATCCGTATCAGAAGGCGTCGCAGCATCAACCTGATCAGACAATTGCTGCAACCCCGGATCAGAGTCGCCTGATCCAGTCTCGTCACTCAGCACAAGCGGTTCAGGCGCCTGATCAGGGTAGAGAGTTTGCTGTCCATAATCAGCATGCAGCACCGTGGAAGCCGTAACAGAACGAGACTGGAAATGCGCGTCGGCAGATTGTCTCTGTAAAGATAACGCCGTCTCGTCTTGTTCACGAGTCACCCCCATCGTAGGCGGAGCGCCGGGGTCGGTCATGGCACGTTGCGGGGTTTGTTCCCGCGTTTGCGTTTGATATGCTTGTTTTTCGATGTCAGGGTCTACGATCTCTTGCGCTGCCGCATCGGCTTCGGCAATGGCGGAAAATGTGTCAACGGACGTGGAAGCAGCGCTATACACTTCCTCCGGCGGCAAGGAATCTGCGCCGCCCAAAACAGTCTCGCGCGAGGCAACGCCCAAGGGCAGGGCTATCTCAGATGGAGACGCCTGTTCCGCCAATTGCCCTAAAGTATTGCCCAACTCGTTCAACGGCAACGTCTCGGCGGCGAGACGCGCCTGTTCCAATGCGTCTTTGCGCTCCATGAAATGCGTTTCCAATTGCGCCTGCTGATGAACTTGTTGCTGCTCGGCGATAGATGTAGCAGATTGTACATGAATCGCACCGAGTCCAGTTGCCGGCTCGATCACGCCTTCCGGTTGCGGAGTGGGTTCCCCGGCAACGGCGGTCTCTTCATCGGGCGCCGGCTTGCCCGCTTCTTCTGGTTGTGGAGTTTCCTCCACGGCAGCAGCGGTCTCTTCCTGGGCCGGCTCGCCGGGTTCTTCCGGTTGCAAGGTTGATTCTTCCGCAGCTAAATTCGGTGTAAGAGAGGCAGCATTGGGCAATGTCTTGGCGGCGCCAGAAGATGCCGGACGGGCGAGGTTTGAGGCATTCTTAACCATTGCTTCTTCAGCTTGACAAACAGCATCGGCGCAACGATTAGGTTTGGAATCTATTGCCGCAGCGTGAGAAACATGCTGGTTAGTAAGTGTCTCCCGATCGGAATCACTCGGCGGAGAATCTGATATATTTTGCGCCGCGGCCTCGGCAGTATCAAATGAAATCGCCATCTCATTTGCCACGCCCATGGCATCAGTGAATGCAGGTTGGCGCGCCCCTCGATTCAAAACGTTCTGCATATAGCGATTCCCATGTCGCTGGTTCATCATCCGAACCATCGTATGCGCATAACTGGGCGATAAACGGTGCAATACAGAAGAATGCGCATCCAAAGACCCAGACTGGCCGATGTCCGAACTCACTCCAGGAACAATGTCCACAGGTAAAATTTCCGGAAAAGCGGACTCGCTTGGAGACGACTCATGAGCCGAAGCAGGCTTATCTTCTGACGAACTCTTTGTGTGAGTGTAATCTTTCACTGACATTGCAACTCCTAGTTATTTACGAAAAGGGCTTCACTCAACAATCACTCATCCATCTTCCGAGACGGTGGGGACTTACGGGCATCAGCCGCCCCCGCCGCCGAGCCGGCCAACACCCAGCGGGAAATGCCGATTCCCAGGGCAAGCCCTCCCACCAGCACGAACCAGAAGAGGGTATCCGTCGCATCTTTTAAGCCACTGGGCAAGTTCATACCAAAAATGCCGGCCAGGGCGGTCAACGGAAAGAAAATAGCCGCCAGGATGTTGAGCCGGTGCGAACTCACCAACTCCTGCCGGCTCAACCGCGCCTGTTCCTCCGCCTTGCGGGCGATGTTGAAATCCAGCGCGTTGCGGGTATCTTCGTAGAGCAATTCCAGACTGCGCGCGTTGTCATAGGCCCAATCTCGCAAATCAATCAAATCGCGATCGCCCGGGATAGCCTCGCGCGCCGCCTGCAACGTCGCCAGCAGATTCTTGGCCGTGTGGCACAAAGCAGGAACAGTCTCCAGAATATGGAAATAGTCCTCGGCGGTCGTCGCCCGATCGTATAATTTGCTGTACTCCTCTTCGACCTGAGTGAAGGATTGCAGATGTCGTTGAAGAGCTGCCAAACCATCTCTACTGCCGCTGCTTGACCACTCGCCGCCCGGCTGGCGCCAAAAGAAGACACCCTCCCGTTTCGACGCTTCACGCCCGGGCGCCTTGTGAAGCACAAGCAGAAGGTGTCCATCGCACACCATCGCCCGTTGCCGCCCGCTGCTTCTCAAACCAAAGCGCTCTCTAATTTGCGTCGGTAACATCCATTCGCTCGGTAAATACATTTCGATCCCTCCTCAAAATGGTTTGATCATCATTTTGCGTAGCTGTCGTACCACACTCAACCTTATACACCGATTCCATTCAACATCAAACCTTGTGGATTTCAATAGAACTAATTTTCTATATATGACATAGAATGACAAATACCGCCGCTATACTGACCATGGTTTTGTCGCGACCACCAATTCGTCAAAACACGCCTACTCAAACAGGAGGAATCTCTCAGAATGGAAAAGATCATTGCGTATTGTGGAATCGTCTGTAGCGATTGCCCGGCTTATGTAGCTACCCAGGCAAACGACCGGGCGGCGCTGGAGAAAATGGCAGCGGATGCCCACGAACAGTATGGGCAACCCGACATCACAGCCGAAAGCGCGATGTGCGACGGGTGTCTGGCCGGCCCACACAAAAGCGGGTACTGCGCCCAGTGCAATATCCGCGCCTGCGGCGTCGAACACGGCGGCGCCAACTGCGCCCACTGCGCCGAATACCCTTGCGAAAAGCTGCAAAGCTTCTGGGCGATGGCTCCGGCGGCGAAAGAAACGCTTGAGCAAATTCGCCTCACACTCTAAAACAGGAGACGATCAATGGAAAAGATCATTGCATACTGCGGACTCGCGTGTAGCGACTGCCCGGCCTACATCGCCACTCAGGCGAACGACCAGGCGGCGCTGGAAGCGGTCGCCGCTCAGTGGCGCCAGGATTACAATGCCCCCGGCATCACCGTCGAATCGGTTCGCTGCGACGGCTGTCTGGCCGGCCCGAACAAGTGCAGCCATTGCGGCGAGTGCAACATCCGCGCCTGCGGCGTCGAGCACGGCGTCGCCAACTGCGCCCACTGCGTTGACTATCCCTGCGATCAATTACAGAAGTTTTTCGATATGGTTCCAGGCGTAAAAGTCACACTCGACCAGATTCACCAGGCTTTATAGCCACTACAGGAAAACTCGTTATGGAAAAAGAAGAAGCCATCCAACAAGCGCTTGCATTGGCCGACCGCGCCGGAATCGTCATGGTTGGCACCAACGGCGACGACGGCACGCCCAATATCAAGGCGATGATCAAAATGGAAAATGAAGGGCTGAAGACGGTCTGGTTAAGCACCAACACATCATCCCGGCGGGTAGCGCAACTGCTGCGTGACCCCAAAGCGTCCCTCTACTTTGTGGACATGGAAAAGTGGATGGGGCTCCTGCTGGTGGGCGAGATGGAAGTGCTCCAGGACGCCGAATCCCGGCAACGGCTCTGGCGCGACGGTTACGAGCGCTATTACCCCCTCGGTGTGACCGACCCCGACTACACAGTGCTGCGCTTCACGGCCCAGCAAGGCAATTACTATCACGCGCTGGCCAACGTGACGTTCGAGTTATAAAATACAGCGGCCAAACTTTTTGAGAAAACACCGAGGTAAAACCTATGCCCGAACTTCCTGAAATCTATGTGATGGCCCGCGATATGCGGAAAGAGTTGGTCGGCAGGACCTTTGGCGATATCGAGGTACTGCAACCCAAATGCCTCAATGTGCCGGTGGCGGATTTCCAAACCGCATTGCGCGGCGCCGCAATTCGCGAGGTGACCCCACGCGGCAAGTGGGTGCGCGTGGAGCTGGCGAAAGGCTGGCTGTTGCTCTGCCTGGGAATGGGCGGCGAGATCATCCTGACCGACCGCCGGCGCCTGCCGGAAAAGCATCGCCTGATCTTCGATCTGACCGACGGCGCCGCCATCGCCGTCAACTTCTGGTGGTTCGGCTACTCACACTACGCCCCCACCCTGGCCGACCACAAGATGACGGCGCAACTCGGCCCGGATATGCTCGATCTGACCCTGGATCAGTTCCGCGACCTGCTGCAGGGACGCAAGGGCGCCATCAAAACGCTGTTGCTCGACCAAAAACGCATCGCCGGGATCGGCAATGTCTACGTGCAGGATCCGCTTTTCCTGGCGCATATCCATCCCATGCGCTCCATCGCCTCCCTGAGCGACGACGAAATCGCGGCGCTCTGGAAAGCGCTCCGTGAAAACCTCCAGCAGAGCATTGATCACGGCGGCAGCGCCTGGGAACAAAACCTCTACGGCGTCAAAGGGCAATGGGATCAACGCTTCATGCACATCCTGCACCTGACGGATGGCCAACCATGCCCGGTCTGCGGCGCGCCCGTCGAAAATATCAAAACCGGCAGCACGCACACCCGCGTCTGCTCAACATGTCAACCACTGTAGAGAACCAGAGAAATCTAAATACCCCAAGTTGCTCCCTTACGCCCCAAATGGGTTTGTAGTAACGGCTTCAGCCGTCTCCTAAGGCGCAGAACGACTAAAGTCGTTACTACGAACCTCAAATGGCAACTTGCATTAAATAAGGGGGTGCTATCGCGAGCGGCGGCGCCGCCGCGACAACAGCTCCTTCACCGGAGGATTTATGCGCACCACCAAAGTTATTTCGGTTGACTTTCAAAAGGATTTCTCCGCGCCTGGAGGAAAATGCTACCGACAGCGCCCGTGTATTGATTTCATCAAAGACGAATTGACCCCCTACTTCCGGCAACATGGCATAAAGATAACAGAAATTATCTCAGATTATCGGCTGCCTCGCCCCGGAGATGAATTCGAATGTTGTGTGCCGGGCACGGCAGGCTACGAATCCGAGATTCCGCCCGATATTAAAGATGAACGGGTGTGGGTCAAATGCATGAACTCGCCGGTCTGGATACGGGGAAACGGCGGGCAAGAAGACAAGACGCCCGGCCTGCCCCACCCCAATACCGCAGCGTTTTCGGAATGGCTGCATCAAACGATTGGGCGACCGGAAGAGACCGATGCCATTGTGCTCATTGGGCTGACATTGGATTGTTGTGTTATGTGTACGGGGCAAGAATTGAGTTTTCGGGGATATCCGGTCAAATTCCTGATAGAAGGCGTGGACACGTACAGCGGCGACCCGGCGGAGAAAAAAAGCCTGTTGAAGGTGCCGCTGTTAAATTGGGGAGAAGCCTTGAGCTGGAATAAGCTCAAAGAAATGATAGAAAAACACCAGTAAGGAGAAAAACTGTGAACACGATCATACGAGGTGGCGTCAACGAGGACTGGGCCTATTCCGAGTACGTCGTAGCCGGCGATTTTGTCTTCCTGGGCTTCTGCGTGGGCAACGTCGGGAAATCGGTAGAGGAGCAGGTCCACGGCGCCCTGAATGATATGGAAGCGCGATTGGCAAAGGTCAATCTCACATTGAGCGATGTGGTAAAAGTTGACATTCTCATGAGGGATGTGTGGAATATTCCGGTTATGGAGAAAGTATTCAAGGAAAGATTTAAGGGCGTCTACCCGGCGCGCAAGACCATCGGTACAGATTTTGCCCATGTAGGCGGGCCGGAAGGGTTGGCGGTACAGATAGACGCCATTGCCTACAGAGGTGAAAAAGGATGATCATTCAATGCCAACCCCCCGTGATTTTCGTGAAGGATATGGCGGCTTCGCGCCGGTTCTACGAGGATTTGCTCGACCAGAAAGTGTTGATGGATTTTGGCCCCTGCGTGAGTTTTCAGGGCGGATTCGCCCTCTGGCACATAGAGCATGCCTATCAGATGATCTTCAATGCACCGGTGGATGACGCGAGCCCGTTAGGACGCAAGAACTTCGAGTTCTGCTTCGAGACCGACGATTTGGACGCGGTACTGGCGCGCGTAACTCAGGCGCAGGTGCAGCTGATCCGCCCGCCGCACGAGCAACCCTGGGCGCAACGGGTCTTCCACCTCTACGACCCCGACGGCCACATCGTCGAGATCGGCGAAGCGATGGACTCCGTGATCTTGAGGTTGATGGCCGGAGGCATGTCGGCAGAGGACGCGGCGCGACGCACCGGGATGCCGCTTCAGTTTGTGCAGCACGTCGCTCAGACCACCAATAAAGCGTAGGCACAAAAAAGAGAGCGAAATGGACTTCGCGAACCGTATCGGTACCGACTTCGACAATGTCTCACAGCGCCTGATCTACAACTACATCGCCACACAGCCCGACTTCCGTCCCATCCCGTCGGGCGCGGCGAGCGAGACCGCGCAGCGCCAGCTCTACGACTTCATCGCCGAAATCTACACCGCGCTTTACCACGACCCGACGCTCATCGGGATGACGACGGATGCCGACGAGACGGAGGACCGCCCCAACCCGGACAGGACCTACAAGGACGAAGCGAAGAAGTACCTGGAGGCCCGCAAGCTGCGGCGTAAGAACGAGGACATCGTCGAGGGCCTGTTCGACAGCCTGCAACGCCTGGGTGAGCTGGGCGCGGTTCGCGACGGCGCGCTGGTGATCGAGCGAGACGATCTTGGGCTCAACCAGCGCGCCTATACCACACTGGTCAAGCGCCTCACCGCCCTGGATCTGCAATGCTCAGAAAACGACCGGACCCTGTGCCTGCAGAGCAACGCGCATCCCGAGATGTGGGGCGCCTGGAAGCTGCTCGCTGCCCTCGGCGCTGCCGAGGCCGACGCTTATGACGCCCGATGGCGCCAGAAGGCCGGCGACGAGGGCGATCTTCCCAAGTGGCAGATCACCACGCACCTGCGTTACCTCGGTCAGATTAAAAACCGCATCTTCAAGCGCGCAATGTTCGACCCTGCGTATGACTACGCAGTGGACATGATGAGCAGACTCAGCGACGATCCCGAAACCTACCGGCAGTTTGTGGATAGGCTCCTCGCCCAGGGATTTCAACAAAGCTCCGACTGGGGCAGCGGGCTGGACGTCACGAATTTCATCAACCTGGCCTTCACCAAGACCTACGCCGGACCGGATGAACCCTTCATGCTCCGGTTTAGGACGCAGTTCGAGTCGCGGTACTACCGCCAAATCCGCTACACCTTCGTCGAAGACAAAGCCACGTTCCGGGTATTGCTGAAACAGCTCGACGCCCTGCCGGAGCCGCTGCAAGACCTCGTGTACCACTTCACCGGCGAGTGCCGGGCTTGCGGGTTCTGCAACCAGACCAACCGCAGGCTTCCGTACAACAATATCCCGACGATCTACCGGGGCAGGCCCGTCAAGATGTGTTACTATTTCAAGTGCATCCATACGCGCGAGCTGACCCGTGCCATGCTCGACGCGGTCACAGCGCTGTACGCCTGGGTGGACGATCACTACGAGGTCGCCGCCTGAGGCTCAGACTTCACAACTGGAAATAACGCCCGGTCAAAGGAATTCAAATGGCGTCAACAGACAATGTCCTGGATTGGTTATTGGAAACAGAGAACCCCTCGGTGCGTTACCGCACCCTGACCGAGCTGCTGGACGTCGCCCCCGATGACCCGCAAGTCCGGCAGGCCAGGGCACAAATCCTGGAAAGCAAGCCCGTCCAGAAGATTTTCGCCAAAATGCATCCCGACGGCTACTGGTTGTACAAGGGGAAAGGCGCCGGCATCGAGTACGCAATGTCGTCCTCCACGCATTTCATCCTGGCAATCCTGGCCGAATTGGGGCTGGACCGGCAGGACGAGCGAATTGCGCGAGCTGTTGAGCGCTATTTAAATCTGACGGAGCCGGACGTTCCTAATCCGAACATCTGGCAGATTCCGCCCGACTACCGCAATCACCAATCGTGCCTGTACGCCTACAACCTGCGCACCTTCGTGATGTTCGGCTACGGCGACGATCCGCGCATCCGGGAACGCATCGCCGTGCTGCTGGCCGACGAGCGCCACGACGGCGGATATCTGTGCGACCGGGCTACGTTCAAACCCACCACTAAAAGTTGCATCCGGGGCAGCGTCAAGGCGCTGATGGCCTTTGCCGTTCTGCCGGAGCTGTGGGAAACGCCGCGCTGCCGCCAACTGGTGGAGTACTTTTTGCGCCGCCGCGTCTTGTTCCGTAGCACGCGACCGGAGGAAATCATCCGCAAAGAGTTAATGCAAACCATATTCCCCTTTACGATCGGCGGCAGCCTGCTGGAACCGCTTTACGCGCTGAGCCGGATGGGCTATGGGCGGGACGAGCGCCTCAAACCTGCGTGGGCCATCCTCGAAAGCAAACAGGATCCGTCCGGACGGTATCCCCTGGACTGGCACCCGCCGACGTATTTCAATCCCGGCCAAAAGGGCCTGCCGAACAAATGGATAACGTTCTACACCTACTTGGCTTACCAATACCGCGACAAAAGGGAACTATCCATTAACTGACGCTCAGCGGCGGTTGGTACGCGGCTGAACGACAAGCTAAAAAAAACCTTTGCAGATCATCTGCGACAAACACACTACGTGCCGGAGCATTTCAACCGGCTTGCAGAATCCATCTACCAGGAGAATACACGATGAAAGACCACATTGCCAAATGCGGGGCCACATGTAACCGTTGCCCCTCCTACAAAGATTACATCCTGACGGATGCGGACCGACAGCGAGCCAGTGATTATTGGTTTAAGTATTTTGGCTTTCGCATCAACCCGGAGTCAGTTATACCCTGTGACGGCTGCCAGGCATCCGGCAAGAATCCATCTCTATATTATGGTGGACGCGGGTGCAACATCCACCAGTGTGCGATCAAGAATGGTGTCCGGACCTGTGCGCACTGCGCCGGGTATCGCTGTGGGGCGCTGAAAAGGATTCACAAAGTTGTACCAAACTTAGCGGAAAAAGTGATCCAGCTTGGGGAGCCGGTTCCCGAAGCATTCGAGCCTTTTATGGTGGAACATCCCAAAACGCGATTGGACGGGATACGCGCGCGACTGGACCCCGGCGAGATCGTCGAGATGGTCAGGTTTTCCGTCTCACCCAGAGTCGCCGCCTTTCCTGACGATCTACCCTTTTCGGCAGAAGTGACGATGGCATTCAGAACTTTGCATCGTTTGCTGGCCCAAGTCGGGCACGTAGATGATGTCGCATATATTGACAAAGCAAACGCTCAAAAAACGAGACATAACCTGGTCAAGCTACTATGGTCGTTTGGACGCTATGGCAAATTGAAGGAAGAAGATGGCCGCTACTTGACGCTGGATAGCGAAACTTATCTGGCACAAAAGATACATAGCCATTATGCATACGTCAAGAAATATCTCGCGGCGTTGGGTGAGTGCGGCGCGCGAGCTGAGTTTATCCCGTTGGTGGAAGCAGGGTGGCTGACCCCGATAGAGGTGCTCAGAAAGCATGGCTGGTATTTGAAGCTGGCTTTTGATGAGGCGATCGGAGGCCAACTCGTATTAGACGCGCTACGAACCTATGTGACCAGGTTGGACGAAACATACGGCAAGGACGCGCTCAAGCGTTTTGCCAGAGCGGATATGTCGGTGTTGTGCAACGAGGCAAGTTAACATACTCCGTTTGTTGAGTATATTTACATCAAAATTGAGGAGCAGGAACATGACTATAGAACCCATGGTCGCAGAATTGAAACACCAATACCACACCACCCTTACAATGTATCAAGGCGTGGTCGGAGCATGCACAGATAAAATCTGGGAAAAGAAATTTGAGGGCGCCGCCTTTTTGACCTTTTGGCGCGAAGCCTACCACACCCTCTTCTGGCTGGACAATTTCCTGGGCGGCAAAGACAAAACCTTCGCCATGCAGCCTTTTGGCGCAGACATTGATCCTCGCACATTTGCGCCGCCTAACAACACCTGCAAGCGCGCGGCAGCCCTCGAATACGCAGCGCAAACCCAGGCCCACATTGATGCAGTTTTCGATGCCATGACACTCGATGAATTGAGTGGCCCCGATCATTATGATGAGAGCGATTTTCGGAATGTCTATCATCGTCTGATGTATGCGCTGTTTCACGCACAATACCACATTGGTCGGCTGGCGGCGTATCTGGATCAAGAAGGCATTGAAGGCAGTTACTGGCAAGGATAAGGCGCTTTGAGAATAACCAGGATGGAAACAGTGGGACGAGGCGGGAAATCGGGTCATTCTAACCATGCGTCATTATCCCGGCCGGCAACCCGGCATTGTGGCGACCATAGATTTGCCTGCGTATCGCGGTGTGATTGAAAGCACTGCCGAAGCTGTGTATCTGAGCGTTGACGATGCCGCACAGTGGTTGGAAACGTATGCGGAAAGTTTGCCGGCTACGGAAAGCCGTTATTCCCAAAAGGAGATAGAGTAATGTCAACAGAACCCAAATATATCATCGGACAAATGCGCGTGCAAACAATGCCCGAGCAACCGTTCTTTTACGTAGCTTGCCCACCGATTGTAATGGAGCGCCTCGACGAAGAGCTGAATCGCCTGATGCCGCTGCTCGAAGCCGCGCAAGCCGAAGCGCACGTCGGCGACGGCGCGCCGGTTATTATCAACTACTACCCTGCCGGCCAACCGGGCGAGTTTGCGATGGAAGTCGGCATCCCGGTCAAACCAGGCGCACTTCCTACCGGAGAAGCACAAGTCAAAACCCTGCCGCCCTATCGCTGCGCCGCGTTGCTCTACTGGGGCAGCCTGGAGCACATCAAAGAAGCTTACGATGTCCTGATGGCCGCCATCAAAGAGGCCGGCCTGGAACAAACCGGCATGGGACGCGAGTGGTACTACCATTTCGAGGGCGACGCCTCGCCCAACAACGTCATCGGGTTGCACATCGAAGTTCGAGCATAGTAACGCCAACATTCCCTGGAAACCCATGATAACATTAGAAACCGACAGGCTCATTATCCGCAATTTCCGCCCTGACGATTGGCAAGAGCTGCAAGAGTTGGCCATCGAGTACCGGGCTTCCCAATGGGCCCAGTACGAAGAACCGTGGCCGACCTCCGAGGAAGAGGTCAAAAGTATGGCGGCGTGGTTTGGCAACGGCGACGGGTATCTCGCAGTTTGCCTGAAATCCACCGGCAAACTCATCGGGCTGGTTGCGATCGAACGGCGAGAAGAACAAGAGGGATGTGTGCACAACCTCGGGTACGTGTTTCACCCCGGCTATCACGGGCAAGGATTTGCCACGGAAAGTTGCCGGGCGGCGCTGGGATACGTCTTTGACACCCTGGCGGCGGAGCGTATACTCACCGGCACCAACCCGGCCAACGCAGATTCGGTACGCTTGCTCAAACGACTGGGTTTGAAAGAAATCGCCCGTGGCGAATTCGGCCTCGCAAAGGCGGAATGGATGGCCATTGAACCCTGAGCAGCGAGACGACGAGATGTCACAAAAACATCCCGGACATCATTAACATAAGGAAGGAACGATTGAAGGATTGAATGATTCATCCCAATCCCTCAATCACCCAATTCCCAATCCCTCTCAAAGGAGACTTTAACGATGGACGACGTTTTAACCTACTACACCCAGGCCGGCCCAACGACAGATCCCGGCCCTTATGCGCACCTGTTCGATGCCCTGCCCACCGACCTCCCGGCGCTGGTGAAGACACTGCAAGGTGTGATGGTGCACATCTTCTGGGCGGAAGCTTACGGCCTCCAGCTCACCGACGAGCGCAAGGGCGAGGTCAACCTGCGGCGCGTCGAGAAACAACTGGCGCGCATCCTTGAACTGGACGACCGCCCGCTCACCGAGGCGCGCCCCCACGAACGCAAGCTCGTCGGCAACTGCCGCGACTTCTCGGTGATGCTGTCCGCCATCCTGCGCCACCAGGGCGTCCCGGCGCGGGCGCGTTGCGGGTTCGGCACCTACTTCATCCCCGGCCACTACGAGGATCACTGGGTGTGCGAGTACTGGAATGCCACACAGAACCGCTGGGTGCTGGTGGACGCGCAGCTCGACGCCATAATGGTCGAAGCCCTCAAACTCGACTTCGACCCGCTGGACACGCCCCGCAACCGCTTCATCGTCGGCGGGGATGCCTGGCAGCTCTGCCGCAGCGGCAAGGCCAATCCCGACGACTTCGGCATCTTCCAGTGGCACGGCATCGAGTTCGTGCGCGGCGACCTGCTGCGCGACTTTCTCTCGTTCAGCAAGGTCGAGATCCTGCCCTGGGATGGCGGCTGGGGGTATCTGTCGGAGCTCAAACCGGAGCAGGTCGAATCCGTCTACGTGCTGATGGATCGCATCGCCGCGCTCACGCTCGCCGACGACTTCGCCGCGATCCGCGCCCTCTACGATGAGGATGCAGGGTTCCACCCGCCGGCCGATTTGTAAACCGGGGCATCTATGAATGTGTAGAGACGCAAAATTTTGCGTCTCTACCCCCCACATCAGGCATCCGTGAGCGCACTGCAAAAACCGGGATTTTAGCGACGAACCTGCTTTATCAGGCGTCTGCGCCATCGGGATTAACTGCGTAGCGCAGGCGCGACGTGAAAATCCCGGTTTTTTCCGGGTTTTTGCAGTGCGCTCATCCGTGAATGCGTAGAGACGCAAGATCTTGCGTCTCTACCCCCCACACAAGATAGCGCCAATAGTCATCTTGCATATAATGAAAGACATGCAAGAGGTCAAACGAATCCTGATCTTAACCGCCGACGCAGGCTTCGGACATCGCAGCGCCGCCAACGCCATTGGCGCCGCCATCGCCGAAAAATATGGGGATGCCTGCGCCGTAGAAATCGTCAATCCGCTCAACGACAAAAGCGTCCCCACCGTCCTCCGCGATACGCAAACAGACTACGACACGATCGTCAAGAATGCCCCCAAACTCTACAGCCTCGGCTACGACATCAGCGACGCCACCGTCCCCATCGCGATGATTGACTTCACGCTCATCCTGACGCTGTTCGACGCGCTGGACGATCTGCTCAAAAAGATTCGTCCCCACGCGATCGTCACCACTTACCCGCTGTACCAGGGCCCGCTGAAAGTCGCCTGCCAGCTGCGGCAATCCCGCATCCCCTTGCTCACCGTCGTCACCGATCTGGTCTCCATCCACGGGATCTGGTTCCACGAGGCCGCCGACCTCTGCCTGGTGCCGACCACGGCGGCGCAGACATTGGCCCTGGAGCACGGCCTCGCCCCCGAAAAAGTGCGCCTCTGTGGCATCCCGGTGCATCCACGGATCATCGCAGAAACGCGCTCTCCCGCCGCGATCCGCGCCGCGTTGGGATGGCGCAACGATCTCATCACCGTCCTGGTCGTAGGAAGCAAGCGCGTCGGGAAACTGCGCGAAATCCTGCACCTCCTCAATCATTCGGCGCTGCCCATCCAAACCATCATCGTCACGGGAGGCGACGACAAACTCTACGAGGAGTTACAAAAGACGGAGTGGCACATGATCACACGGCTGTACAACTTCGTGGACAATCTGCCCACGATGATGCACGCTGCCGACATCATCATGTGCAAAGCCGGGGGTCTCATCGTCTCCGAATCGTTGGCCTGTGGGCTGCCGTTGTTGCTGGTGGACGTCTTGCCCGGCCAGGAGACCGGCAACGCGGAGTACGTGATCGAAAACGAGGCGGGGGAATGGGTGCAAACCCCTGTCGGGGCGCTGGAGACGCTCTACCACTGGTTGAATTACGGCGGCGCCCAGATGAGAAAACGGGCCGAAAACGCCCGGAAAATCGGCCACCCGCGCGCTGCCTACGACATCGCCGACGAGGCGTGGTTCGCCGCAAACAACCCGGCGCTGCGCCATTCACAAAACTGGCTCGAACGCTCGCGGTTGATCGCCTGGCTCAATCGCCACAACGGCCCCTGGAAGAGAAACGCCGCATCGTGACCGGCGGCGCTACTTCCATTCAACCGCATGCGCCTTCAAGTATTGGGCGACCGCTTGCTCGATAGTCGGGTAAAAATTCTCGGTGCCAAGCCGGGTAAATAACCCGTACTTCTTCAGACTATCCTTCACCGGCCCCTTCATTTCGGCAAAACACAGCTCCATCCCTTCCTGATGCAAAGCTTGATCAAGCTCAATGAGCATATCGGAGGCGGTCAGGTCCACGTCCGTCACCGGTTCGGCGGTGATAACCACCCACTTCGTCGGCGTCGGCGCCTCGGATACGGCCTGCAGAACGTGTTCGTAGAAAATCTCGGCGTTGGCAAAAAACAGCGGCGCGTTCCAGCGAAACAGCACCAACCCCGGAATGAGGCGCCCCTCGGGATGCCGGACAATGTCGTGATAGCTCTGTAACTCGTCAACCATCCCCAAAACGGCGTGATAGGGTCGCCACGCCCGCCAGATGAAAGCGAGCAAAGCCAACCCCACCGCCAGGAAAATCCCCTGGATGACGCCCAGCAGCGCCACGCCCAAAAAACATACCAGCGACAACACGAACTCGCCGCGGCGCAAATGATACAGCCGCAAAACCCCCGGAATCTCGAACAACCCAAGGCTCGCCGAGATGACGATCGCACCGAGAGCCGCGTGCGGCAAGGTCTGCAACAACGTAGGCGCCACAATCAACAGCAATGCGATACACACCGCGCCGACCACGCCGGTGAGCTGCGTCTTGGAGCCGGCGGCTTCGGCCACGGGTGTGCGCGAAGCGCTGCTGCTCACCGAAAATCCCTGGAAAAATCCCCCCGCCACGTTCGAAAGGCCCAGCGCGATCAACTCCTGGTCGCCGTCCACTTCGTAGCCGCAACGCAGCGCGAAGGTGCGTGACAAAACGCTCATGTCGGCAAAAGACACCATCGCAATCGCCGCCGCGCTGGCAAACAACGTGCGAAACTCTTCAAAGGAAACGGTGGGGATTTGGGGGGTCGGCAGTCCGCGCGGCAGCGGCCCGACGACGGAAATTCCGGTTCGATTCGCCAGGTCGAACAGCGCTACGGCCAGTGTCGCGCCCACCACGGCCACCAGAACGCCGGGAATCTTGGGCAGCCAGCGCTTGAAGCTGAGAATGATCGCCAGACAGGCAACGCCGATGATGAAAGCCGCCCAATTGACCTGCCCGGCCAAAATCCCGCGCCCCAAATCGAGCGCCTCCTGAACCAGGTTGTCGCCCTTCGCCGAGAACCCCACAATCTTCGGCAACTGGCCGATCAACACGGTCAAAGCAATGCCATTGAGATATCCGTAACGGATGGGCTTGGAGAGCAAATCGGTAATGAAACCAAACTTCGCCAGCCCGGCCAGGATGCACAGCACGCCCGACAAAATCGCCAGCATCCCCGCCAGGGTCACCGCGCGACCACTGTCGCCGCCTGCCAACGGCAAGATGGTAGCCGCAATCATCGCCGCCAGCGCCGAATCCGGGCCCAGCACCAGAATGCGGCTTGGCCCGAAGACCGCATAAGCCAGAAGCGGAACGATGGTGGCGTAGAGCCCGTAAATCGCCGGGAGGCCGGCAGCCTCGGCGTACCCCATACCGACCGGCACGAGGATCGCCGTCAGCACCAGCCCGGCGGTCAGGTCTTTCACCAGCCATTCGGGCTTGTATCCAAGCAGAATCCGTATACCTGGGATCCAATGCCACACTCCGCGCGGCGCCGCTTCGCGCCCAAAAGGATTCACCGGTATCACGGCAACCCACCCTGCAAAACCGCGAACGCCAACGCCAACACCCCGATCAAAATCAAAGTCGCGATCAACAACCGTCGAGCATGAATCCTCTGCATTTCAGTTCCTTTCACACAGCGCCGCGGGTATCATTTCAATGAAAAGGGGAGAAGTGGAGGCTTGGGGGCGGTGTAGCCCGCCTCCAAGCCCCCCACCCCCGGATTTTGAGAAGATACCGACGCGGCTACGCCATCTTGTAGTTTTCAGAGAAAATGCGCCGGCGCGTTTCCTCGAAAGCGCGCTTGCGGCTGATCTCGAACATCTCCTTGCGCGGAACCGCCAGTTGCTCCAGCGAGCGCTCCACCGACACGATCATCGGCAGCGGGCCGCAGATGAAATAGATGCGGCTGCGGTAGTCGTCGGAAAGATGCCGCTGCAACACGTCTTTGGTGATGAAGCCGCTTTCGCCTTGCCACCCTTCGTGCGCATTCTGCAAAACGTGGATAACATCGAGGTTCAGTCTTGTCTGCAACGTCTCAAGCTCCTCCCGGAAGGCCACGTCGTCCCAGCTCCGGTTGCCGTAAAAGAACTGAATCTTGCGCTCGTCGCGGCGATCGGCCAGTGTGCGCAACATCCCCATAATCGGCGCAGAGCCGATGCCGCCGGCGATGAAGACACAATCGCCGCCGGGATGGTGGTCGAGATCGAACGTGCCATACGGCCCATCCACGTAAACGGGCGTGCCGGGCTTGATCTTCCCCAGGGTCGCGGTGAAATCGCCCAGTTCCTTGATCGCAAAGACAACCCGCTCCGGGTGCTCGGCGCTGGAGGCGTAGGAAAACGGGTGCGCCTCGATGCTAAAAGGCGAATGCCCCACGCTCAACCACGCCACCTGCCCGGCGCGGAAGGGAACGCCGGGATGTCCCACCGGTTCGAGCACCAGGCTCCAAGTCTGGCTGCGCTCCGGGATCACCTCGACGACGCGGTAGGGGCGCTTCAGCAACTGCCACGGCCGGATGACGCGGATATAGAGGATCATCGCCGCCCAAATGCAGCCCAACGCAATCCACAGCCCGCGCTGAAGCGGCACGGACGTGTAGTAGTTCACCTTGAAGATGTGAAAAAGAATCAGCCCGACGACGCCGGCAGAGAAGATGTCGTGCAGCAACCGCCAGGTTTCGTAGGACAGCTTCAACGAAAGGCGCTTGACCGACGTGACGATCAGCAGGATGAGCAGCGCCACCCCGATCACGGCAGATTTCGTGCGCCACGGCGTCGTGAACACGTTGAGCAAACGCAGCATGTGGGGGTTGTGAACGAAAAGGATCACCGGATGCGACAGCGACAGCACAAACGCCGCAATGGAGAGCTTGTGATGGAAATCGTAGAGCGTGTCCAGTGGAAAAACCTCACTCAGAAGCGGCAAACGCGCCGTTGGCAGGAATTGCAAACCCATCAACGAGAGTCCGGCAAAGCCCAACGCCACCGAAAGATCGCGCCAGAAGGTGCGCCCCTCCGGTCGCGGCGCCAGGAGCAGAATCAGCAACGGCGCAAAGATCAAAACGAAATAAACGGCAATCCACAAACGTTGTTTGGTCTGTTGCTTCAACATAAAGCCATTCCTCTCCTGTTGAGTTTCGCTGAGGCTAGTGTATACTGAGCGTGGCAATCGCGCAAGTCAACGAGTTGAACGTTCCAACATTCTTTCAGGGAGGGATTTCCAATGAAATGGTCCGCTATTCTGACCCTGGGACTGGTTCTGATGGCCCTGACAGGGTTGATCATGTGGGGATACCAGTTCTTCGTTGCGCCGGAATCTATCGAAAGCGTCGCCGCCAAGTGGGCGCAATCCGGCCACGCCGACAAGAATTCCCCCGCGTTTACCAACTGGGATGGGGACGATCCGCCCGTGGTGCCACAGAATTGCGCCAAATGCCACAGCATGACCGGCTACACCGACTTTCTGGGAGAGGATGGCACGGTGGTGGGACAGGTGGATGGCCCGGCGAAAACCGGAACCGTGCACTACTGCCACACATGTCACAATCCGTCTGCGCACAAACTGACCATGGTCAAATTCCCCTCCGGCGCGGAACTTGAGGAAAACTCCTACGCGGCGAACTGCATGCAGTGCCACCAGGGGCGCGCCGCCGCCGCCACGGTCAACAAAGCCATCGCCGGCATCGCCCCCGACGCCGTCTCCCCAGACCTGAGCTTCATCAACGTCCACTACGCCATCGCGGCGGCCACGCTGATGGGCGGCGACGCGCAGGGCGGCTACCAGTATGAAGGGCAATCCTACGCCGGACGCCTTGAGCACGTGGCAGACTACCGCACCTGCTCGCAATGCCACAATCCGCACAGCACAGCGATTGATCCCAACACGTGCAGCCCCTGCCACGCCAACGTGGTGAACTTCGGCGATCTGCGCGAGATCCGGCAGAGTCCGGTGGATTATGACGGCGACGGCGACGTAAGCGAACCCATCGCCGACGAGATCGCCGCGCTGCACACGGCGCTCTACGTGGCGCTGCAAACCTATGCCGCGCAAATCGCCGGCGCGCCCATCGCTTACGAGGAACACACCCACCCCTACTTCTTCATAGATACCAACGCCAACGGCGTCGCCGACCCCGACGAGGCTAACCGGGACAATCTCTACGCCACGTGGACGCCGCGACTGTTGCGCGCGGCCTATAACTATCACTACGTTCACAATGACCCCGGCGCCTACACGCACAACCCGCACTACGTCCTGCAAATGCTCTACGACAATCTCGCAGACCTCAACCAGGCGACGCCGGTGGCCGGCTTTGAACGGCTCGTCCGGCCTTGAGCGGCTGTCACATCGAAGGCAAACGGATCCACAAAAATGCACAGTAAAACAACCCTCATCGTAGCCGGATTGCTGATCCTCACCGCCGTCCTGTACTTGCTCGTCAGCAGCACAGGCGATGCAGCGCAGTATTTCCTCACCATCGCCGAAGCGCGCCGGTTGGACGCCGCCGCGCGCCAACGCGCCATCACCGTCTCCGGCGCGGTCCTGGGCGGCAGCGTCGCCTACGATGCAAACGTCCTGACCTTCAGCATCGTCCAGATACCGGGCGATCCCCGCGACATTGAGCGCGCCGGCGGGATTGAGCAAGCCATCCACGCGGCGGTCAACAACCCCGCCGCCCCTACCCTTGCCGTCGTCTATCACGGCAGCCCGCCGGAGATGCTCCAGCCCGAAGCGCAGGCCATCGTCAGCGGGCGGCTGGCCGACGATGGGCGTTTCTACGCCGACGAGATTCGTCTCAAGTGCCCCTCCCGTTACGAAGAGGCGCTCCCTACCCCAGGTGACTGAGCCATGCTGAGTGAAATCGGTGCAATGCTTATCATTTTGTCGTTGGCGCTGGCCATCTACGCCGCCGGCGCTGCGCGCTGGAGCCTCTACACCGGCGATGAACGCTGGCGCCAAAGCGCGCGAAACGCCACCTATGCGTTGGCCGGCTTGCTCGGCGCGGCGGTCGCGATTCTGATCGGCGCATTCGTCGGCAATCGCTTCGAGGTGCGCTACGTGGCGCAACACAGCGCCGCCGCGCTCCCGCTCCACCTCAAAATTTCGGCGCTCTGGGCCGGACAGGAGGGCTCGCTGCTCTTCTGGAGCTTCCTCCAGGCGCTCTGCGCTGCCATTGCCATTGGCCGGCCCTCGCGACAGGCGCAATCCCTCACGCCCTGGGCCGCCGTCTTCCTCAATTTGATCACCGCGTTCTTTGTCGCCGTCGTCCACTTCCAATCCAATCCCTTCGTCCTGCTGGCCGCCGCGCCCACTGACGGACAGGGCTTGAACCCGCTCCTGCGACACGTCGGCATGATCCTGCACCCCCCGGCGCTCTACGTGGGATTTGTGAGCCTGTCCGTGCCCTTCGCCTTCGCGCTGGCCGCGCTGCTGACCCGGCAGGTGGCCGGCTGGACCGCCGCCGCGCGCCCCTGGATTCTGCTCGGCTGGCTGAGCCTGGGCGCGGGATTGTTGCTCGGCATGCGCTGGGCCTACGACGTGCTCGGCTGGGGCGGCTACTGGGGCTGGGACCCCGTCGAGAACGCCGGGCTGCTGCCCTGGCTCGCAGCGACGGCGCTCCTGCACGGGGCCGCGATGCAAGATGAACAACGCGGCTTTCGCTGGTGGAACCTGCTGCTCGCCGTCGCCGCCTTCGCGCTCACGCTCTTCGGCGCGTTTGCCACCCGCAGCGGCGTAATCGAATCCGTCCACGCCTTCGCCGATTCCGGCATCGGCGGCTACTTCCTGGCTGCCCTCATCGTCACAATGGGCGGCGCGCTGCCCCTGCTCATCCTCAACCGCAGCGCGGTGCGCGACTCCGGCATGGACTTCGACCTGCTCTCGCGCCAGGGAGCATTCCTCGTCACCCTGACGCTCCTGGCGACGCTGACCGCCTCCATCCTCGTCGGCAGCTTGCTCCCGGTCCTCAGCGAAATAGTCTCCGGGCAACGCCTCACGGCCACCCCGGATTGGTTCGATCGCGTGACGGGGCCGCAATGGGCGGCGCTGTTGCTGTTGATGGGATTATGCCCGCTGCTGGGGCATGCCACGACGGCGCTCCGGCGTCTGCAAAACTGGGGCTGGCTGATTCTCGTCGCCGGCGCTCTCGCTGCGACGTTGGCGGCGTTCGCGCTTGGCCTGCGACACCCCGCCGCCCTCGCCGGCTTCGCGCTGGCGGGGATGGCCGGCGCCGTCGCCCTCGCCGAACCGATACGCGAAATCTACCGCGCCTTCCGCACCTACGGCGCGTCGTTGGCCACGTTGGGACGCTTGCGGCGACGCCAACGGCGCCGGTACGGCGGATACCTCGTCCACGCCGGTTGGGTTCTGATGGCGGTAGGCGTCATCGGCACGCGGTTGTACCCCTTCAGCCAGGATGTGACCCTCACCCGCGATCAACCGGCGCAAGTGGGCGGATACACGTTGATCTACGAAGAGCTGCGCCGCGAAATCTGGCCGGATCACGAGACGTTCCGCGCTGGCGTCGCCGTCTCGCGTGGAAAAACCCGCCTGGCGACGCTGCACCCGGGGCTGGAACATTATCCGGACAGCGCACAGAACGTCGCCGCGCCGGCCCTGCGTCCCGGCATCAACGAAGACCTCTACCTGATTCTGACCGGTTGGAACGACGACACCAGCACCATCACGCTCAAAGTCACCCGCAACGTCCTGATCAATTTCCTGTGGGCGGGCGGACTCGTCCTGCTCGCCGGAGGTCTGCTGGCCTCCTGGCCCAAAACGCAAACCGAAGAACCCGCCGCATCCGTCCATCCGAGCGATAACTCCGGCTAATCGCTAAAAACTAAAAGCTAAAGGCTCAAAAATGACACCAGGAACCCTGCTCTGCACCCTCGCCATCGCCGTCGTTGTGGCGGCCTACGTGGCGCGCCCATTCCGGCGAGCGCCGGACGACATCGATCGGGCCATCGAAGGCTGGATCGCGCAGGAAACGCGCCTGCGGCTGGCGCGCAGCAAAAAGGATCCCAACATCTGCCCCCATTGCGGGCGGCGCATCAAACCCCAACATCGCTTCTGTCGCGGCTGCGGCGCGATCGTGATCAGGGAGGTCAAAGAATGAGACGCTGGCCCATCGCACTGGCGCTGATTCTGCTGGCGGTGGCCGGCCCGTCAGCCGCCGGCGCTGCGCCGGCGCGGACGCCCACCCCGGACGCGGCGCCCGGTCGCAACCTCATCGCCGAGAGCGGACTGGGATTGATGGCCCTGTCGGCCGGATTGGGAATCGCCTACCGGGTGTGGAACGCCGCCACACCGCGCAATGACAAAGCGCCGCTCGCGCCGCCGGAGGAACTGCGCGCGCAAGTACAAGCCATCGCAGCGCTAGACGAGGATTTCGCCAACAACGTCCTGGAAGAATCCGACTACCGCCGCCAACGCGCCCACCTCAAACAAACCCTGCGCGAAGCACTATGCGACAAGGAATAAGCAAGCATCTAACACAAAAAAATATCCGCAAAACTCCCAACTTTCAACTTGGTTGGTGTCTTAAAGTATTCACCGCGCCTGACGCCAAGACGCCCCCCCCCCTTAATCCCCCCCAACGGGGGGGAATGCACGCGATAGAGTCTTTCCTCCCCCCCATTGGGGGGAATTGATTGAAGAATGACTTTATTGACAGGTACAGTACTTTCCTCCCCCCATTGTGGGGGGAATTGATTGAAGAATGACTTTATTGACAGGTACAGTACTTTCCTCCCCCCCATTGGGGGGGAATTAAAGGGGGGGGACTTGCTCAAGTACGCTGAGACAAACTATGGCGAATACTTTATGACAGTAACCAATTCACAATTCGCTGACTCGCTGACTAACGACTACGCGACTACTTGACTTCTGGAGAAGACTATGCTCGACTCTTTGCTGACCGCTCTGCGCGCCGACGCGCGGTTTATTCGGAATGTGACGGCCTGGCAGACGTTGCCGGCGCGCGAAGCGGTTTATGGCCCGTGGCCTGAGACGGCGGCGGAGCTGGAGATGGCCGGGCGGGCTCGCGGTATCGCGCAGCTCTACACTCACCAGGCGCAAACCGTTGCGGCGGTGCTTGCCGGCCAGAACGCCGTCATGGCGACGAGCACGGCCTCCGGCAAGACGCTCGGCTATACGCTGCCCGTGCTCAACACATTGCTGCACGATCCCACGGCGACGGCGCTGTTGATTTTCCCCACCAAAGCGCTGGCCCACGATCAAATTGCCACGCTGGAACGCTGGATTGCGGCGCTTCAGGCGCCCATCGCGTTGCGCCCCTACGACGGCGATACGCCCACCCATCACCGGGCGGCCATCCGCAAGGAGGCGCGCATCCTCGTGTCCAACCCCGACATGCTACATTTGGGCATCCTGCCGCACCATCCGCAATGGATGCGCTTTTTTATGGGATTGCGTTACGTGGTGCTGGACGAATTGCACACCTATCGCGGCGTTTTCGGCAGCCACGTCGCCAATGTGTTGCGGCGCTTGCAACGAGTGGCGCGGTTCTATGGCGCCAACCCGCAGTTCGTCGCTGCGTCGGCCACCATCGCCAATCCCCAGGCTCTCGCCGAAAGCCTCTGGGAAGCGCCCGTCACCGCCATCGCCGATGATACGGCGCCTACCGGCGTCCGCCATGTGCTCTTCTACAACCCGCCGCTGCTCAATCCCACCCTGGGACTGCGCGCCAGCGCCGCCGCCGAAGCGATCGCGCTGGCCCTCAAACTCCTGCGCGCCGAAGTACAGACGATCATCTTTGCCAGAGCGCGCATCACGGTGGAACTTTTGCTGCGCGAATTGCGTGAGCGCGCCGCGCAGGCCGGATTCTCGCCCGAAGCCATCCAGGGGTACCGTGGCGGCTATCTGCCCCAGGAGCGCCGCGCCATCGAACAGGGATTGCGCACGGGAAAGGTGCGCCTCGTCGTGGCGACCAATGCGTTGGAATTGGGCATTGACATCGGCGCGCTGGACGCCGCCATTCTGGTGGGCTATCCCGGCACCATCGCGGCGACGCGCCAGCAGATGGGGCGCGCCGGACGCCGCGCCGGCGTGTCGCTGGCCGTGTTCATCGCCACACCGACGCCGTTGGATCAATACCTGGTCACGCATCCGGAATACTTCTTCGACCGTTCGCCGGAAGCGGCGCGGGTAGCGCCGGATACACTCAGCCTGCTTACCTCGCACCTGGCCTGCGCTGCCTTCGAGTTGCCGTTTGCGCAGGGCGAGCCCTTCGGTCGCTTTGCCGATACCGGCGCGCTGCTGGAGTTCCTGGCCGGGGAGGGCATGGTGCACCAGGGCGCTGATCGCTTCACCTGGGTCGGCGACGGCTACCCGGCGCAGGGCATTTCGCTGCGTTCTGCCACCCCCGACAACGTGGTGATCAAAGAAGTGGACGGCGGTGTGATTGGCACGCTGGACCGGCTCAGCGCGCCGCGGCTGGCTCACACCGGCGCCATCTACTTTCACGCGGCGGAATCCTACCTGATCGAGTCGCTGGACTGGGAACAGGGCCTGGCCCTGGCCCGCCCCGCCGATCTGGACTACTACACGATGGCCTCGACGACGTCCAAAGTCGAGCGCCTGTCAATCCGGCAAACCGTGCCGCTGCGCGCCGAAACCGGCGCGCTCACCGACGAGGAAGTGCTGGTTCACACACGCACCGTTGCCTACCGCCGCGTCCACCAGGATTCCCACGAAACCCTGGGCTGGGGCGAAGTCAACTTGCCGGAGACGCTCCTGGAAACTGAGGCGTTTCGCCTGACGCTGGCCGAGACGGTCGTTGAAGCGCTGGCCGACATCGGCGTGCTCGTGGCTCCGTTGGACTACGGCCCCGACTGGCCCAGAATCCGTGAAGAAATTCTGGCGCGCGACATGGGCCACTGTCGGGTCTGCGGCGCCGCTGCCCAGCCCAATCACCCGCTGGAAGTGCACCACCTGACCCCGCTGCGCGTTTTTCTGTCGCAGCATCCGCGCCAGGCGGCGCTCAAGCTGGCGCACGCCCCCGAAAACCTGATCACCCTCTGCGCGACCTGCCACCGCCAGATCGAGCGGGCGCAGGGCGCCCGGACGGCGCTGGGAGGTCTGGCCTATCTTCTGAACAACCTGGCGCCCGTCTTTCTGATGTGCGACCCCGGCGATCTGGGCGCCTCGGTTGAGGCCCGCGACCCCGAATCGGGGCTGCCCGCCGTCGTCGTCTACGATGCCGTGCCGGGCGGCGTCGGCCTCAGCCCGCGCCTGGTCGAGCTGTGGGAGTCGTTGGCGCAGGCGGCCCTGGAGCGCGTTCGCAGTTGCCCCTGCATCTCCGGTTGCCCTTCGTGCGTCGGCCCCGCCGGCGAAGCCGAATCCGGCGCCAAAGAGGCTGCCCGGCTTCTGCTGGAAACGCTGCGGGGGCAGACCTGACAATAACATGGTGTATAATTCCCTCCATGCCAATACTTGACCCTGACACGATAGAATTCATCAGCCGCAGCCCGGAGCAGACGCAGCGCGTCGGCGCGCGTTTGGGCACGTTTTTGCGGGGCGGCGATGTGGTTGCGATGGCCGGCAGTTTGGGAACCGGCAAGACGCTGCTGGCTCAAGGAATCGGCAAAGGCTGGGGGACGACGGCGGCGCTGCTCAGCCCCACCTTCGTGTTGGTGCGCCGCCACACGCGCCCTCAGGACGCGCTGTACCTCTATCACATTGACCTTTACCGGCTGGAATCCCTGCCGGAGATTGACGGGCTGGGGTTGGATGAAATGTTGGGAGCGCCGGATTCGGTGTGCCTGGTGGAATGGGCCGACCGCGCGCCGGACGCCATGCCTGCCGAAGCTCTGTGGGTTGACCTGCGCTGGCTGGACGAATTCCGCCGCTCCTTGACGTTTCGCGCATCCGGCCCACGTCACCGCGAGTTGCTCGATCTTTTGCGCAAGGAGATCATGGGACGCTGATGTTACTCGCTATTGATACCGCAACTGCGCGCGCCAGCATCGCGCTGCACGACGGCGCGACGCTCCGCGCCGAGTGTACCTGGGAGGCGGCCAACCGTCACACCGTCACCCTCGCGGCGCGCAGCGAACAACTGCTGGCCGCGTCGGAAGTGGGGCCTGACGCATTGACGGCTTTGGCCGTCTGCACCGGGCCGGGATCGTACACAGGGGTGCGTATCGGCGTGGCCTTTGCCAAAGGGATGGCGCAGGGGCGCCAATTGCCGTTGGTCGGCGTGAGCACGCTCGACATCCTGACCTCGGCGCAACCCCGCGACGAACGCCCGTTGTACGCGCTCTTCGCCGCCGGGCGGCAACGGGTGGGATACGCTCGTTACCGTTGGGAGGGCGCCGGCTGGCAGGCCGAGACCACGGTTTTCGTGGTCACCTGGGCCGAGTTTTTACAACAGGTTCAGGCTCCCGCGTTGGTTCTGGGGGAAATCGAACCGGCAGGTCGCAAAGCCCTGCACGAGCTGGACGCGCCCATCGAACTGCCGCCGCCCGCCCGCCATCTGCGCCGCGCCGGTTTCCTGGCCGACCTGGCCTGGGAAAGAATTCGTGCGGGACAGCTTGACGATCCCGCGCTTTTGCTGCCGATTTACGCAAAATGAACAATCCAATCCATCCTTATGTCATTCGCCCGCTCACGCCGCGCGACGTCCCTGCCGTGGTCACGGTGGATCGCC
Organism: Anaerolineae bacterium; assembly: GCA_034429675.1. Taxonomy (GTDB): domain Bacteria; phylum Chloroflexota; class Anaerolineae; order B4-G1; family SLSP01; genus JAKQHY01. Next base: position 32,728 of record DAOUFX010000450.1, read on the forward strand.
TGGTCTTCCGCGACCCGTGGCCGGAATCCACTTATGTCCAGGAAATCTACTTCAATCCCAATGCGCATTACTTCGTTTTGGAGTCGCACCTGGCGTCAACGACGACGCGGCGCTGGTTTACCCGCCGGACGGTCCAGGAAGAACAGATTTTGGGTTTCGTCGGCATGCGCGTTGAAAACGAGCGCGGGCACATCAGCACGTTGGCTCTCCGCCCGGAATGGCGTGGGCGTGGTTTGGGGGAATTGTTGCTGATCAGCGCGCTGGAACAGGCCGTCCACGACGGCGCACAGAGCGTCACATTGGAAGTGCGCATCTCCAACCACGTCGCGCAGAGCCTCTACAACAAATACGGCTTTGTGCGCACATCGCGCCTGCACAGTTACTACGCCGACGGCGAAGACGCCTACCTGATGCGCAGCGGCCCGGTGGATATGGCCTACCGGCAAAACCTGAACGACAATCACGCTGCCCTCGTGGCGCGGCTGCGACAACAGGTCGCAGTTCCGGCTAAAGGCTAACCGCCAACGGCCAACAGCTATTTTCCGAGGAGGACCCATTCATGGACGATCGCCAGCATACTCTGGAAATGCTTCACGCTCAGATCGCGCAATGCCGACAATGTTCGCTGCACGGCGGGCGCACCAAAACCGTGCCGGGCGCCGGGCCGATGGATGCCGCCATTATGTTCATCGGCGAAGCCCCCGGCTTTCACGAGGATCAACAGGGCATTCCCTTTGTCGGCGCCGCCGGCCAGTTGCTCAATGAGCTGCTGGACAAGGCCGGGATTGATCGTCGCAGTATCTTCATCACCAACGTGATCAAGTGCCGTCCCCCTGGCAACCGCGACCCACTGCCCACCGAAGTCGCCGCCTGTCACGGCTACCTCGACCGGCAGATTGCGCTTGTCAATCCCCAAGTCATCGTCACCCTGGGGCGTTACTCCATGGCGCGCGCCTATCCCGAAGAGAAAATCTCGGTTGTCCACGGGTGTCCCCGGCGGGTGGATGGCCGGGTGTACTTCCCGATGTATCATCCGTCCGCTGCGTTGCACCAACCCAGTCTGCGCAGCACGGTAGATTCCGACTTCGTGCGTCTGCGCGACCTCCTTGACGGCAAAATCACGCCTGAGGAACACGTCGCTCCGCCGGAAGTCGAACAATTATCACTCTTTTAGGAATTTACGATAATGAACGACTCTATTTTCAAAGAAGCTTCACTGAAACGCTTTTCGACCGAAGAAATTGTAAAAAACCTGGCCCAGATGCCCGGATGGAAATGGGACACTGGATTTTTGCGCAAGACTTTCTTTTTCAAGACCCCCGTGCACGCCATCTTGTTTTTCAACGCCGTCGGCCATCTGTGCGAGATGGAAAATCAAACGCCAGCCCTGACGGTCACCGCTTCTCAGGTCACGCTCTCCCTGCAAACTCGCGCCGTCAACGGGCTGACCAGGAAGGACTTCGATCTTGCCCGCAAGATTGAAGTTCTGGCGCCGTAAGCCCCCGACATCGGCAGCGGAGGAACTCCGATGAATTCTCAAAATCGCCGATTCCCACTCTTGGGATTGTCGTTAGCGCTGGCCGGCCTGGCACTGGGGCTGGTTCGCCTGAGCGTGACCGCCGGCGACACCCTGCCTCCCGGAACCTTCGCCGGCGACTGCGCCGCCTGGCAACCGGTGAACGACCCTGCCTTTGGTATGCCGAGCAACTTTGATAGCAACGGCAACCCTATCTCCACCGCTATCCCCTATCAGTCTGAAGACGGCTTCGAGGTAGTGACCTTCAACGGGCAACTCTACGTGGGCATGGAGGCCGACAACAAATTCGGAGCGCGGCTCTGGCGCACGCAAGCCGGCGTCTTCATCCCCGCCGGGCAATCGGATTGGGAAGAAGTCGCCGCCGACACCCAGGGCCGGCCTTTCGGCAATGCCGTCATCGCGCAGAACGATCACATTGACAGCCTCGCCGTCTTCAAGGGCGTGCTCTACGCCAGCACGGCCAATCGCAGCGGCTACTCTCTGGGGACGCGCGTCTACAGCAGCGCCACCGGCGCCGCTAACTCGTGGGCGCCGGTCATCACGGATGGCTTCGGCGACGTGAACAACACCAATTTCAAGGACATGGTCGTGTTCAACGTGGAGGGTACGGATTGGTTGTGCGGCGGGACCGCCAATGGCATGACCGGCGCGCAAGTTTGGTGCACGACCGATGGCGTCACGTGGTTCCAAAAAAACGTTTCGGGATTTGGTAATAGTAATAACGCGCTGATTGCTTCTACCGGCGTTTTCGGGGACGAACTTTATGTTGGCGTGGCCCACGAAGGACAGTTCGGCAGCGTTTGGCGCACTGCCGATCTGCTAACCTGGACACAAGTTTTTACTGCGGCTAGTGGCGCTCGTGTTGAGATTGTCGGTAGTCTGGGCAACGATCTGTATATCGCATCGGGCGTTATGGGTATGACCACCACCAATGAATTTCTTTACATTCGCCTCTATCGCAGTGCGTCTGGCGATCCCGGAACCTGGGAGCGTGTCAGCACCATTGGCAAGGACGATGTTCACAACACCCGCACGATCGTTGACGGCGCAACGACTTACAACGGCGCGCTGTATGTCTCCACAATGAACGTACAGACCGGCGTCGAGCTTTGGCGCACCACCGAGGGCGCCACCTGGACGCAGGTCAACGCCGACGGCTTTGGCGACGCCGACACGTTTGCCGCGCAAATGACGGCGTTCAACGGCTACCTCTACGCCTGGACCACCAACTACACCGACGGCCAGCGGGTGCTGCGCTCGGCGTGCCCCATCGTTCAGGCAAAAACTGTGACCGGAACCGGGCGACTCGACTTCGCCGGCGTCGGCGCGGTCTTCACGCTGACGGGCGGCGCCGCTGACGCCATCACCGTGAGTGTGCTCCCTAGCGCGTTCCCCACCCTTCAGAAGACTCAACGGCCCGTCGCTCGCACCTACCACCTGGCCGTGGCTCCGGCCCCGGCGACGTTCACCGGCGATCTGACGCTTTCTTACCTTCCCGAAGAGTTGGCCCTCGCGCAGGCCGCCAGCAACACGCTTTACCTCACCCGTTGGGACGGCGCGCAGTGGGTGGACTGCCCCGTGTCGCAGCGCGCTCTTGACGTGCTGGCCCGGCAAGTCACGTGCCGCAACGTGAGCGAATTCTCGACCTGGGTTATTGCCGGGGACGGCGGGGCGCCGTCGTCGGTGAGGCCGGACCTGCGCAGCTTTTGGCGATCGCAGGCGGCGTTAGGGTTGGGCGCAGTGGTCTGGGTAATCGTGGGATTTTGGATTCTTTGGCGGCCCCGCCGCCGGAAAGAATGAAGGCGCGCCGGTTATCCCGGCGCGTATGTCCACAACTGTCCCCGCCGTGACGGGGCGTAGCGCACCCACTCAACGACCCATTCCCAGGGATGGGCCTGCATCAGCGAAGACTCAATGTAGCACTGTTGGTAACAACTGCCGCAAGTGCATGGCGGATCGCCGTACAACTCCACGGCGCGGCGCAGCGCTTCGGCCCAACTCGCTACCTCCAGCAAATTGACCGCGCGCCCGCCCTGCAACGTGCCTTCGCGCTCGATAGGGCGGCAAGGATAGGCCAGTCCCCCGTCGGCCATCACCCGTGGCACCAGCAGCGGATAGCACGAATACGGATCGAAATCCCGCAGCATTTCAAAATACGCCATACTGCCCAAAATCGGCGCTCCGGCGCGCTTGCGTTCGATTAATCGTGCGATCAGCGCCCGGTATTCCTCCGAGACCAACAGCTCGTAGCGCGGCCAGTTGTTGAGCGACTGCGGCGACAGCGAAAAAAAGACTTCGTGGGCGGCGCAAAAATCCAACACCGCTTCAATCCCCGCCAGCGTTTGCGGCGTCGCCACACAGTTCAACACCATCCTGAATCCGTCCATCTTTTGGCGCGCCGCCGCTTCGGCCACGTTGTCCAGGATTTTTCCGGCGGTTCCCGGCGTCGCGCCGGTGGTTGCATCCACCGCATCGGGCGCAACCGCGTCCACGCTGACCATCAAGCGGGTGATCGGTTTGAGGATATTTTTATGCTCTGCCAGCAACGTGGCATTGGTCAACAATGTCACGCTGCGGAATTTCAGATCGCGGCGGGCATAACCCAACAGGGCGTCCAGGTCGGGGTAGAGCAACGGCTCTCCGCCGGTGATCATCAAGCTGTCGGTGGCCTGGCGGATGACGCGCAGCACCCGCCGGGCATCGTCAAGGGCGAGGGGCGACGGCTGATCCACATTGCGCCGCGCGCCAAAGTCTTCGCAGTAGACACAGTTGAGGTTACACTGTGTGGTAGGAGTGTAGGCGACAACTAGCGGTTGCAACAACCGGTTGCCGAAAAAGAGCCGGATCAGATTGGTGATATAGTTGGCGGCGGTTGTGCCTGACGGGGCGTGAAACGTAATCAGCTCAACGTCTCAAGGAATTCGTGTAAATTGTGCCGGACGGCGTAGGCGGCCGCCTCGGCGCGGTTGGTCAGCCCCAATTTGGAGAGAATACTGCTGACATAATTGCGCACCGTGCCCTCCCCTAAAAAGAGCGACTTGGCAATTTCCTTGTTGGTGCTCCCCTCCGAGACCAGCCCCAGGACGCGCAACTCCTGTTCGGTCAGATCCGTGAATGCCGCGGCCTGTTCCTGGCGGGTGGCCTGTCGCACGCGGGCCAGCACGCGCTGCGTCACCGATGGGTCCAGCAAAGCGTCGCCCTGGCCCACCCGTTGAATGGCGCGGACAAGTTCTTCCCCGCCGCCCTGTTTGAGGACATAGCCGGCGGCGCCGGCGCTGATCGCGTCAAACAACATCTCGTCCTCGGCATAGGAGGTCAGCATAATGACCGCCGTGCTGGGAGAGTGCGCTTTGATGGCCTTGCAGGCCTCGATGCCGTTCATTCCCGGCATCCGAATGTCCATCACCACCACGTCGGGATGGTGTTGGCGGGTCTTTTCCACCGCTTCCAGGGCCGACCCTGCGTCGTCCACAACGACAATGTCGGGTTGATTGCTTAACAGAGAGCGTAATCCCAGCCGAACAACTTCGTGGTCATCCACAATGAGAACTCTTAGTGTCATGTTCACACCTCCAGGTTACAGAAAAAGGGGTTTGCGGGTGATTCTCGTTGGCGAAACCCCTTGAAGATCAGCTAAGTCATAATCGGCACCGTCAGGTGAAGCGTCACTCCTTCGCCGGGAGCGCTTTCGATTTTCAGCGTGCCATCCAGCAGTCGCGCTCGTTCACGGATGTTGCGTAACCCGTAGCCTTTGCTGACCAGCAACGTCTCCATCCCAATCCCGTCATCGGCGATGGTAATGTCCAGCGCTTCGGTCTTGTAGTCCAGGTGGATGTTGACCCATTGCGCCTTGGCGTGGCGGGCCGTGTTGGCCAAAGCCTCGCGCACAATTTGGAAAATGTGCCGCCGGCGTTCCATCGAAGGAATATCAACCGGAGTCCCTGTGACCTGAAGCGCCGTCTCCAACAACGTATTGATGCGGAAGTCGCGCAGCAATCGCTCGATGCCTGAGCGCAAGTCGGAGTCTGGCATGTCGCTGCGCAGATCGAAGATGTAGCGGCGGATGTCCTGAATGGTCTCGTTGAGATTGTCCATCACCCGCCCCAACTGCGCCTGTGCGCGCACCGGATCGTTGGGGATGATGGGCAGCACGCTTTCGAGGAGCAAACCGGAAGCGTAGATGGATTGGATAATGCCGTCGTGAAGCTCGCGCCCGATACGCTCCCGGTCAACGGCCAATGCCTGCAACCGCTCGACGCCCTCGATCCACTGCTCGATGGCTTCCTGTACGATGGTCAATGCGCGGATCAGTCCCCAGGTCAGGCCGACGCCGACGAGCACCCACAGCCATTCCCACGGCAACGGGGCGAGCCTGTCGCGATTCAAGTAGGTTGCGAAAAGGAAGTTCGTGGGCGCCACAAGAATCAGGTTGAGCACCCCGTATGCTCCCAACATCGCTTCAATCAGATGGATATAGCGTTGGATGCGACGGCGCCAATCGCGTTGCAGCGTCAAATGGCTCTGTCGCCGCAGCCCGATCGCGGTAACTACGCCGCCCGGAAACGCCAGCCCGTAACGGAACAAGGTTTGTGTTATCGCCGAAGTCGCCTCCCATTGCGGATAGGCGCGGACCAGCGCGACAATATAGCCACTGCCCCACAACAGAATCAGCCAGAACGGCAATTGTTTCAGACGTGGCGAATCCTCTGCCCAAAAAGTTTGGATGCCAAAGCATAGGAGAAAGGTGTAGCCAACTCCCATCAACACCGGTTGGATCAGCGGCAATATCCAGGCAGCTTTGACCGCCAGGAGCGCCGGCGATTCGTTCCACGCGGCCAACGCTTCACAGATGGCAAAGATCCCTAACCATGGGAGCCGCCGGGCCAGCAGAACTCGCCGGCTTCGGTATTGAAGAAACGTCACGGTCAGCCCAAGGGTAAAAAAGACCAATCCGCGAAAGAAATATCCCAGGATATGCCAACCCGTCATTTTTGCTGTTTGCCGTTGCTTTGGTGAATCATGGTGTTAACTTGCCAATTATGCCAGGGTGAATTATGATGGCAGATTTAGACCAGGGTCGAAATCCAGGCCATTCCGAAGTATACCACATGACGATAGGCTTACAAAAGTAAGTAGAGACGTTGTATTGCAACGTCTTTACTTACTTGTAAAGTTGCTTGATTCGCCGACTCGATTATACTTAAAATGAGAGCATAACTATGAACCTTTTCGAACATAGCCGCCAGGAACAGATCCGTCGCGAGGCGCCGCTGGCTGCGCGGATGCGTCCCCGGACTTTGGATGAATTCATCGGCCAGGAGAAAATCATCGGGCCGGGGCGCCTGTTGCGCCGCGCCATCGAGAGCGACCGCCTGTTCTCGTCTATTCTCTTCTGGGGGCCGCCCGGCGTGGGTAAAACTACGCTGGCTGCCGTCATTGCCAACACGACAGCGGCGCACTTTGAAACGTTGAATGCGGTGCTGGCCGGTGTCGCCGACCTGCGTAAGTTGATCGAAGCCGCCAGAGAGCGACGCGCGATGTATGGGAAGCGCACCTTGTTGATGATAGATGAGATTCACCGCTGGAACAAGGCACAACAGGATGGGTTGCTGCCCGTAGTAGAAGATGGCACCATCACCCTGATCGGAGCGACGACTGAAAACCCCTTCTTTTCCATCATCGGGCCGCTGCTCAGCCGGTCGCGGATTTTCCATTTTGAAGCGCTGACGGTTGAGCAAATTGTCGGGTTGCTCGAAAGCGCGCTCCACGACGAAGAACGCGGCTACGGCAAACGCGCCATCAGCGCCGACAAAGACGCCTTGCATCATCTGGCGGATCTGGCCGATGGGGACGTGCGCACGGCGCTCAATGCGCTGGAACTGGCCGTCGAGTCCACCGCGCCGGACGAGGACGGCGTCCGTCACGTTACTCTGGCCGTGGCCGAGGAATCCATTCAACAGCGCGCGATGGATTACGACCGGTCGGGGGATGAACATTACAACACAGTGAGCGCCTTGATCAAGTCTATTCGCGGCTCCGACCCGGACGCGGCGCTCTATTATCTGGCCAAGATGGTTGCGGCGGGGGAAGACCCGCGCTTCATCTTTCGCCGTTTGATCATTGCCGCCGCCGAGGATGTGGGACTGGCCTCGCCGATGGCCGTCGGCGTCGTGATGGATTGCGCTCACGCCTTCGAGTGGGTCGGCATGCCCGAAGGGCAGTTTCATCTGGCGGAGGCGACTTTGTATCTGGCGACGGTGGCAAAATCCAACAGCGTCAGCGCCTATTGGGAAGCGCGTGACTATGTTGAGAAACATGGATACCGCCCCCCACCGCTCTATTTGCGCGACAAAAACACGCTTCTCAAGGGTGAGCAAGGGCAGACTGCGGGATACAAATATCCTCACGATTATCCGGGGGGATGGGTCAAACAACGCTATCTGCCAGAGGGCGTGCCCGGCGGTTGGTACCGGCCCAAGACGATTGGCTATGAACAGAAAATCGCCGAATACCTGAACAAATTAAAAGGAAATAATAGCTCGGACTGAGGTAAAATTGAGATGTGGGCACAGTGAGCCCAAATGGAGCAGACGAGACTGTATTGTGGAGTGAAAGCATGGATCCGATTAGCGAACGAGCAGCACAAATTCTCGCGACTTCAAAGCATATTTTGATGCCGTTGAGCGAGTTGTATCACAATCTGACAACAGAGGGGCTGATGGTGTGGACCAGCCCGGAAATGTTTGAATATTTGCTTTCTGAAGACAACCGTTTTGATATTTTCGAGGGATTGGCCGGCGCCGAACTGCTGCGTCTGGACGGACTTAACAACACGAACGTCTACGGACTGTTGGCCGGCCCATTGGTCATGCTGCGCCGGCGAGGAACATCGCCGGAAATTGTACAGCAGGACCTTTTGAATCACCTCAAAGAGATGAATGCGGCGCTTGAGGCGGCATGGAACTTGCGCCCCGCAGGCGACGCGGAAATCGAGTCAGAGTTGCTTCAGTTGTTGATGATGGGCGATATGCTGGAACGTGAACTGAAACACGCGTTGCAGCTCGATGTCCCTGTGCGCCGAAATGAAAACGAGGAAAACCTGAACCTGAGGGACTCACAGTAAAGAGATCAGTGTGGAGAAACATGAAGTATTTACACGTTTTGGGGTTGGCACTGGTTTTGCTGATGAGCGTAACGGCATGTCAGTCTTCAGATGCGGTAGACCGTATCCGAGAAGCCGGCGTCTTGCGTGTGGCCATGGATCCCAGTCTGGAGCCGTTTGAATTTGTGGACGGCAATGGGCAACCGGTCGGGTTTGACGTGGATTTGGCCAGGCAGATTGGCGCGCGTATCGGCGTGGAGATACAATTTGTCGCCACCAGTTATGACGGTCTCTACGACGCTTTGACCGCGCAGAAAGCCGATATCATCATTTCCGCACTCTACCCTGACCCCGCGCGCACCCAGGCGTTTGCGTTCAGCCCTCCCTATTTCCAGGCCGGCGACATGCTCATTGTCCGAAAAGACTCGACGATCAACGATGTGAACGGTCTGGCCGGCAAGCAAGTGATGGTCGTTTATGGAACCGAGGCGCACCTGATTGCAGAACAATGGGTGGAAACGCTTTCGCCGCCGGTGACGCTGTTGCCCGGCGATGCGCCCGAAACCATCATCGCGGTGCTGGCTTCCGGGTATGCCGACGCTGCGCTGGTGGACAATGTCTCCGCTCGCCTTCATGTCACCGCCGATACCGGGCTGCGCATTGTGGGCTCCCCTGTCAACGACAACCCTTATGTCATCGCCGCGCGTGTGGAGGATAAAGCGTTGATTGAGGCCATCGGTCAGATCATCGAAGAAATGAACCAGGACGGCACCATCGAGCAGCTTTTCCAACGCTGGCTGTCTGAGAAATAAAGCCTTTTGACCATCTCCCAGACCAGATCTCATTGACAATCGTCCAACGCCAAGTACAATGCTGCCAGTGCTGCTATCACCACACGGGAGAAGACAATGGCTAAGGTATTTGTTTCCAATCACCCTCTGGTCAAACACAAACTGACCGTATTGCGCAACAAAGAGACCGAACCGAAGAAGTTCCGTGAACTTATCCGCGAAATTACTCTACTCCTGGCCTATGAAGCAACCAAAGACCTCGAAACCGAACCCATCAAAGTTGAAACGCCTCTGACGATCACGACCGGCTACAAATTAAAAGAACCTGTCGGGTTGATTCCCATTCTGCGTTCCGGGTTGGGCATGGTCGAAGGCATTTGGGAGATGATCCCCTCTGCGGAAGTCTGGCACATCGGGTTGTTCCGCGATGAGCACACATTGCGCCCTGTGGCATACTACAACCGCCTGCCTGTGCATCCGACCGTCTCCGTCTGCCTGATTCTGGACCCCATGTTGGCAACCGGCGGATCCGCCGTCAAGACGGTAGAAATTCTGAAGGATTGGGGGGCGCGCCGCATTAAGTTTATGGGGCTGATCGCTGCGCCGGAAGGCATTGAACGCCTGTCCAGCCTGCATCCCGATGTGGATATTTATGTCGCCGCGATGGATGAAGCGCTCAATGAACAGGGGTTCATCATGCCCGGTCTTGGCGATGCCGGAGACCGGCAGTTTGGCACAGGCTAACGGCGCCTCCAGGATGCTGTTTTGGGCTACTTAGGCCAGTATTTGCTGACCCTGTTGACCGGATTTGGTATCGCCCTCTTGATCACCCCTGTGGGTGGCTGGTTGGGCCGGCGTTGGCATATCGTGGCCGTGCCGGGTGGGCGGCGACAACACAAGGGCGTTGTCTCCCGTTTGGGCGGAATAGGGTTGGTCATTGGGGTCTTCGGCGCTCTGGCCGTCTCGCGGTGGCAGCCGATCCCTACCGGCGACCCCAACGAGATCCGGCGATTGTGGGGGGTGGTCATCGGCGGCGCGATGATGGTGGTGGCGGGGTTCCTGGACGATCGTTACGATCTACCGCCGTGGGTGCAGTATCCCATCTATCTTTTGGCATCCGGGGTCGCGATTGCCACGCTCATCATTCTGGAGCGTTTCAATAACCCGTTCACGAACACGTTGGTGGTGCTTCCTCTGTTTGTCTACGTCCCCTTAACCCTCTTTTGGATGACCGGGATGATCACAACGGTCAATTGGCTGGATGGCCTGGACGGTCTGGCGGCGGGCGTCGCTGCGATTCTGGCGGCGGTTTTGAGCCTGCACATGTACATCGTCGGGCAATACAGTGTGGTGCCGCAGGCGTTGGCCCTGTTGGGAGCTTCTTTGGGGTTCCTGGTCTACAATGTGTCGCCGGCGCGCGTGTTTTTGGGAAGCAATGGCACGTTCTTTTTGGGGTATGTGTTGGGCGCGCTGGGGTTGATTGCCGGTGGGCGCGCCCCCACCGTTTTGTTGGTGATGGGCATCCCGATTGTGGATGTGGCGTGGACGATTTTAGACCGCATCCGCCATGGCGTCAGCCCGTTCAACGGCGACCGGCGGCATCTGCATTACCGTTTACAGGACATTGGCCTCTCTACGCGCACCATTGTGTTTATCTACTGGGGATTCTGCGCTTTTTCCGGCGTATTGGCTCTGCTGATTTCATCACGACTCTACAAACTGGTCGCGCTGGCATTGCTTGCGGGGATGACGCTGGGATTGCTGTTTTATCTTAGCGGAAAAACCGGGGATCGTCCGAAGTAAACGGCGCTTTCAATTTTCGGGAGTGTGGGGGCGCGGCGCGTCGCGGCGCAACAACGCCAATACGGCGAAATGTGGCAACGCCAGTTGCCGTCGCCAGCGCCACGGCTGCGTGATCAGGCGATGGAGCCACTCCAGGCCCAGACGTTGTATCCACTGTGGGGCGCGTTGCGCAACCCCGGCGATGAAATCAAAACTGCCTCCGACTCCCATTCCCACTCTGGCGCCGGTGCGCGCAAGATGCTGTTGCAACCAGGCATCCTGTTTGGGCGCGCCGTACGCCACAAAGAGCAGGTCGGCGCGCGACTCGCGGATGCGTTCGACGATGGCGTCGGCCTCGGCGGGCGCCGGGGATCCGGCGTAACATCCGGCAACCTGCAATCCCGGATACCGCCGCGTCAGGATTTCTGCCGTTTTCTCGGCGACGCCGGGCGCCGCGCCCAGGTAGAAGACCCGCCAGCCGCGCTGCGCCGCCTCGGCGGAGAGCCGGGGAACCATATCGGAACCGGCGACCCGTTCGCGCAGATGCACCCCGCGCAACCGCGCCGCCCACACAACTCCGATTCCATCGGGAAGACAGAGCGCCACCTGATTCAAGACGGCCCTGAACTCCGCGTTTTTCCGCGCCTGCATCAGAAATTCCGGGTTGACCGTCGCAATCTGATGGGGAATATCCGTGTCCAGCCACTGCGCCACGTCAGCGACGGTCTCTGCGATGGTGACATCGTGAATCGGCACGCCCATCAGGGTGCATGCAACACGCGGCGACGCTGCATTGTGCAGCGTCGCCGCGATGTTGGACGTCGGTTCGCCCGGATTTACAGCAGTTTCAAAGCCCACTCGCTGACCAGCCAGTAACGGAAATCCTCGCCGTTCGAGCAGCGAATCCCACCGATGACACCGCCACCGAGGGCAATCAGCGGGAAAGCCGCAAAGATGATAGTCAAGACAACCGCAACAGGGATCAGCAAGATTCCAATCAAGATGGTGCTAAGTATGCCGACACCTGCCCACATAATGCCGATCAACAATCCACCGCCGCCCCAGAAAAGGAGCTGGAAGAGGAAAGACTGCATGGCCTGATAGGCCACATAGCGCGAACGATCTTTGTACACCAGGTAAATGCCCAAAGCCGCGCCAACTCCCAGAAAACCCGTAACCAGGTTGAGCAAGACGCTTAGATGGGCAATCATGGCCCAGGTGCGTTCGTCGGTCGGGGAAAGGGGCGCCGCTTCTGCCGCTCCCCCAGGATTGAAATTGCGGGGCTGGTCCGTATCCTCTTGGTAATAATCATTTTCTGTATTCATTTTTATGCCTCCATAGCTAAGATAACACTATGGTAGGATACGGCAAACGTCTGGGGGCGGTTGCGGCAGGCAAGACATCTCATGTTGGTGTTTCAATGCTGTTCGGTAAACTTCTCGACCTGGTAGGTGGACACGTTCAGATCCGGCCATTGCCAGGCGTTGGCCGGCAACCCGGCCTTATTGCAGAGATGCGCAAGAAATTCTTCGGGATCGGGCAATTGCTCCCACACCTGCGGCAAAAACGTGGCGCGGTTCCATCCTCGCCCGATCAACACGCCGTCCACATTGGGGCGCAACTTGCGAATGAGATCGGTAGGGCCGTCAAACGCCAGCGGTTCCGGCGGCGTGAGCACCGACACTTCGACGACGAGATTGCTCAGCTCGGCGGCGCTCACCGGAGGAAAGCGTGGATCCCTGAAAGCGGCGGCCTGCGCGTTGTCCTGCACATCTTCGACGAGTGTCCGGTGCGCTTCCAACGTGCCGATGCAGCCGCGCAAATTGCCGCTGCGCGTGTGCAATGTGACGAACGCCGCGCCCGGTGCGCTCAGCCGTTTCGACTCCGGCGCCGCCGGTATTTGAAGGGGGCTTTCTCCACGGGCTGCTTGCTCAATGACCGTGCGGGCCAGCGTGAGCAAATACTTGCATTCGGTTTCGTTCAATGGTTGTACGCTCATCGGTGCTCCTTGAAAATAGTCGAAAGTCCACAGCCGCTTCTAACGACCATGTTAAAGAGGGGTATTTTTGCACACGGTACCCCGTGTGCAAAGAAACCTTTCTTAATCTCTGCCATGTGCAGGTTCGGTGTAGGCCACTGCCCCGTAGCCGACCACACCTCTGCTAAAATCGCCGGTGACGTCGCCGGATGTGCGGTAGTCCAGCAGATGCGGCTGCCATCCATGCGCCCTGGCCACGACCATCAATGCCGCCGCCGGAGCTTTCCCGCAGGCTTCTCCACTCAGGACGCCGGCTTCATCCCCGGCTATCAGTGCGTCGAGAAATTGGTGATCGAGCTGGTGCGCCACGTCATTGCCGTGATAATGGCTCAAATCCGAGCTGACCACGATCAGATCGTCCGGTTCGAGCACCTCGCTCAACAGTTGCCCCACCGTATGCGGGTTGACGTCGCCAAAGAGCATGGGGATGAGCGGCGTCGCCGGATAGACCGTCTGCAAGAAGGGGATTTGAACTTCGAGACAGTGTTCCGGCGCGTGGGGTTCGCTGTCGCGCGTGAACAGACTGCTGAACGCGGCGAGGCGTTCAATTTGCGCGGTGTCCAGGGGATAGTCTCCCAGCGGGGTTTTGAACGCTGTGTATTCTGACAATGCCACACCCATGAAGAAACTGCGGTGCGACGGGCCAAGCAAATAGACGCGCTTTGGGGGAGTGGGCTGCGCGGCGAGCGCTTTGTAGGAGAATCCTGCGACCGCGCCGGAATACATATATCCGGCGTGGGGAGCGACAACGGCGCGCACCCGGGTCAACGTTGGCGGGGTAGCCGCGTCCAAATAGGCGCGAATATCCTTGCGTACTGTGTCCGGTGAGGCGGGATAAAACGCTCCGGCTACTGCGGGGGGACGTACGTAAATCATAGCAAACCTCCACAAATCGAAGAATTACTGCCACACCCCGGCGACGGCGGCGCCGCAGTGAGGGCAGACGCCTGGTTCGCGCCAATGGGTTTGCGCGTTGAATCCATAGCGTTGCACCAGGGTGGCGCCGCAAGATGGGCAGAGTGTATTCTCGTGCTCGGCGGTAAGCACATTCCCCAGATAAACGTATTTCAATCCGGCGGCCTTGCCGATCTGGTAGGCGCGCGTCAGCGTGGAAACAGGGGTAGGCGAACGATCGCGCATGGTGTGATCGGGATGGAAGGCGCTGAGGTGCCAGGGCATGTCCGGGTCAACCGAAGCCAGCCATTCGGCCGCAGCGCGCAACTCTTCCTCCGAATCGTTGAGGCCGGGGATGACCAGGGTGGTCACCTCAATCCAGATGTGGGTCTCCCGGGCAATCGTGGCGATATTGCGCTTGACCGGTTCCAGACGAGCGCCGCAATATTGGCGGTACAGATCGTCTGTAAAGCCTTTCAGATCCACGTTAATGCCATCCAGATATGGCCCGATCTTTTCGAGGGCATCGGGGGACATGAAGCCGTTGGAGACGTACACATTCTTGATCCCGCGCTCGTGGGCCAGCTTCGCCGTGTCATACGTGTATTCAAAGAAGACGGTGGGCTCATTGTAGGTATAGGCAATCGAGGCGATGTTGCGTTTGCCGGCGATCTGCACCAGTTGTTCGGGGGGCAAAGATTCCCCCAGAGAATCGCGCTCCCAGTCTACTTCCCGCACTTGGGAGATCTGCCAATTCTGGCACCACTGGCAGCGCATGTTGCAACCATAAGTGCCGATGGAAAGGGCATTGCTGCCGGGCAAGAAGTGAAACAGGGGTTTTTTCTCGATCGGGTCAACGTGAGCCGCTACCGATCGGCCATAAAGCACCAGGTAGATTTTGCCATCGCGGTAGGTGCGGATGCCGCACTTGCCCCAATCGCCGGGGCCGAGCGTGCAGTAATGCTCACAGACACGGCATTGGGCCGCATCTGTTTTGAGGGTGCGCAACAACTCTGCTTCTTTTAACATACTTACCGACTCGATTCAAGGTCAGCGGATTGCTGACGGCCCGGCTATCCTTGAAGGAGAGCGCTGATGATAACCGCTATCAGAATAAGCAGGAGGATGATCCCGCCGCCGACCAACACACTGGTCAGCATCTTCTGTTCCTGCTTTTGTTGTGTGGCAATGCGCTGTTGAACTTCCAATTGCCATTGCCGTTCTTCTTCCTGCATCCGGGCCAGGCGCGCTTGCGATGCCGCTTCTTCGGTCTGTTTCAACTGCCGTGCGTTGTTCATTTGTTCGACAAGGCGACTTTGTGTGCCCTGGTTCAATCGTTGCGCAATCACCTCGATGATGTCCAGTGGGATACCGCACTTGACACAGAATTCGTCGCCGATCCAATTGAGAGTTTCGCACTGAGGACAACGACGGGTCATCGTCAGACCGCATTGGCGGCAGAAAGTAACTTCTTGCGCATGGTACGTCCCACAGTTGGGGCAGACGTGGCCTTGCAAAATGAACTGCCCGCCGCACGCGGGGCATTCAACGTAAGCGCCCTTCGCATGTATTTTGCGTAGATTGATGGGGGTTTGACAATTAGGACACGCAACCTGTTCAAGCATCGCCTTCTGGCTCCACCGGTGCCTCAGGTTGACCGGGCATTTCACCAGGCGGGAGTTCAGTCTGTGGCGGTTCTGTTGGCTTGGAAGAAGCCGTCGCTTTTCTGAGGCTAAATGCAATGCGGCGTTCCGGCGCCTGCAATGAAATCACCCTCGCCGTGTAGCGTTCGCCGGCTTTGACGACGTCAGCCGGATTGACGACCGGATCATCGCTCAATTCGGAGATATGGATCAACCCTTCAATCTCAGATTGCTCGACAAGGGCCGCAAACGCGCCGAAAGTGGTCACATTGACGATTTGCACCTCTACCAACTGATTCTCACGGTAACGTTGCTCAAGGTTCTCCCAGGGATCGGGGGTGATCCGTTTGAGGCTGAGCCCTAGTCGCTCCCGGTCCAGCTCCACATCCAGGATATAGACATCCACTTCCTGTCCCACCGTGACAATTTCTTTGGGATTATTGACGCGTCGCCAGGAAAGTTCGGAGATGTGAAGTAGCCCGTCCACTCCGTTCACATTCACAAACGCGCCAAACGGCACAATATTGCTGACCGTCCCCTTGTAGATGGAGCCAACTTTCAATTGTTCCAACATCCGGCGTTTGACGGCTTTGCCGTCTGTGGCTTTGCGTTCGGAGAGAATGAGCCGGTTACGATCTGCGGTGACCTCGATGACGCACAACCGGAGCGTTTCGCCGATCAAAGCATTCCAACGATTTTCGGTGTCGGCGGCATTCTGTTGGAAGCGCCGGTTGGAAAGCAGTTGCGAACCGGGCACAAATCCACGCAGCTGCCCCAGGCGCACAATCACGCCGCCTTTGTTGACATCCACCACCGGCAGCGTGACGATTTCACCACTTTGCAGCAATTTGCGCACATAGTCCCAATCATTCTGCTGCTTAGCCCGCGCCAACGAGACCAACATCACGTCGTTGTCATCGCTGGTGTCAATGATATAAACATTCACCGGTTGACCGGGCTTCAGCGATCGCAGATCCCTTGGCATCATGCGTTCCATTTCGCGAGGATGCACCACTGCGTCGCACTTGCCGCCAATATCTATCAAAATGGCTTTGGCGTTCACGGAGACAATTACCCCTTCAACAATATCGCCGCGACGACACTGGTGAGGACTTGTATATTCATCCAATAAGTTGGCCATTAGATCCTGGTCAGAACTCACGTCGAGGGCAACTCCCTTCATGATGTATCTCCTAATTACCGTTCTATTGATAATTATAGACATGTTTGAAAATGGAGCAATATTTTGAGGTTGCGCTTCTTTTCACGCGGGTTATACTATGCCCAGATTTGAAAGGTATAGAGAGTGATTTGAAAACTGCTCGTTTTATGATGGCGATGGTAATCCTGGCGATTTTAGTTTCCTTAGCCGGATGTGCTCCGGTAAACCTCTCGCCAACTCCGGCGATTCGTATTCGGACCATGGCATCGCCAACGGCGACATTTATTCCGCCGACGCCAACCGTGGCGGCCTCACCGACGTTCTCGTTGAGCTCGTGTCCTGTGCAACAATCGCTGCCGCTCCCTGCGCGACCGGCGCTTTTTCAGGACTATGCCGCTACGATGCAGGCCTATTTAACTCAGGGCGGTAAACCGGCGGACCTCGTCGCGTTGTTGGTGGACTGGCAGGCCAGGCCGCCGTCGGGTGAGGTGCTGCTTCAGGCCGATTTAACCGGCGATGCCATCCCGGAAACCATTGTCGCTTATGTGAACCCTGAAACCGAACAGCCACAGACGGAATCTGAACTGACCATCTACACGTGCCAGGATCAAGCGATGAAGATGTTGTACACCTATCAACCTGGAGAATGGTTCAATCTCGTTTTGATTGGCGCGCAGGATATGACGGCGGATGGTGTGACCGACCTTATCTTTGCCGATGAAACTTGCGGGGCGCACACTTGCTGGAATTCTCCTCATGTTTGGAGCTGGGCGATGACGGATTTTGTGGATAAGGTCGGTGCGGATTTTTCGACCCCCTATGCAACCTTTATGTTGGAGGATGATCACATTGTGATGACCAGCGAGGGTATTGCTTCGGTGGGAGCCGGACCGCAACGGCCGATGACCAATACATTGTCGTGGAATGGCCGCGTGGTAACGGTTACGGCGACGGGGGTTGGTCCGTCTCTGTTTCGCTATCACGTTTTTCGGGACGGAGACGAAGCGTTTTTCGCTCACGATGACAGACGGGCCAAGTCGGCGTACCAACAGGTATTGTCCGATGACAGTTTGTTGGCCTGGGCCGCTTACACCAGTGAGGAAGAAGAACGCCGGTGGTTCGAATCGCTGGCCTATTGGCGAATAATGCTGCTGGCAATCAAAGCCGGCGACGAGGCTCTGGCCAGGCAGCATTACCAGACGTTGACCGCACAGTTTGCGCCGGGGCAGGCCGGGTACGCAACGGCAGCGTTGGCGCAGAGTTTCTGGCAAACGTATGAACAAAGCCGGGATATTGACTACGGCTGCCGCGCGGCGTTGAATGTGCCGGAGGCCCAGGTCGTGTTGGATTTTCTCAATACGTTTGGATATGCCAACCCGACCTACGCTCTCGAAGACCTGTGCCGATAGTCCTTCAATGTTGGGCGAAAGTCCCGGTATACACGTCAGAGATATAAAGGAGGTCTTTTTTCGCGAGCGGGTACCCC
>DAOUFX010000451.1:0-4203 GCA_034429675.1 Anaerolineae bacterium
GCCCTCAAACCCCCACCCCCAAATGAAAGCGCCCGGTCTGAGAAAGGCCGGGCGCAGGGGATTTCGCGGAGATTCAATAATCCGTAGAGCCAGGCGACGGGGTTTCGGCAGGAGTCACCTCGACCTCTACCGTGACGTAGCCTTCGTTGTCGCTCAAAATGTCGTCGTTGATGCGCAGATACAAGAAACCCTCGCGGTCTGCCACAAACGTCCCGCTGCGTCCGACGTAGAAAGGCTCGCCATCCTCGCCGAAACGCCCGATCAGCACCCCGCCGGGCACGGCGTTGATGGGGTAGGTATCCGGCGATCTGTACGTTCTGTGCCCTTCCGGGCCGTGGTATTCGCCGGGCGTGTAGAGCCAGGAGCCCTCGGCGCGAATATACAGCGTGTCCCACGGATGCACCTGAATTCCCACCGACTGCCAATCGCGATAAGCATAGATTCGCGGCTGCGACATAGCGGACTGATTCTGCGGTCCCAAAGCGCCCGTCAACAGCCAGAAACCTATGCCAGCGGCGCTCACAAGGCCTAGAAGAATGATGAGCAAACTTTTCTTTTTCATCACACACCCTCTCATTGCCAGGTCAGAGTCGCCCGCACCGGGCGATGATCCGAAACGCCATCGGTCGAACCCAGATCGGCGTGCAATGCCTGGAAAGACTCCGAATACCACACATAATCAATCCGCACCAGCCGGGGCCTGAGGCTCCCCTCGGTTACCGGCCAGGTGTGCCCCAGGCCCCACCCCGCCTCCCGCCAGGCATCGTGCAGTGAACGGCTCAGCAGGGCATACTCGCGGCTCTGCGGCGTCGTGTTGAAGTCGCCAACCATCACCAGGGCCCCCGGATGCTGCTCGACAAATTCACGGATGGCCCCGGCCTGACGCAGGCGCTCTTCCACCGAAACGGCCACTTCGGCCGGCGCCAACGACGTGGTCGGCGGAAAGTGAACATTGAGCAACAGCATCTCCCGCCCGTCCACAGCCACGGACAAGACCTGCGGGGTGAAGACCCAATCGGCGCCCAACGCAGCGTCCACACGCGCCAGCGGATACTTGCTGATAACGCCCATGCCCTGGGTTCCAGTCCAGGGGTCAAGAACTTGATAAGGATAAAGCGCCCCCAACTCCTGCCGCGCCATCGCCGCGATGGCCGGATTGAGCTCCTGGAAAGCCACCACATCAGCGTCCCCGGCAAGGATGACCGCGCGCACTTGCTCCGGGCGATCGTTGAGGAAGAAAGCGTTGTAGGACATCACTTTCAACGACTCCCCGGACGGCGCTGCCTGAACGGACGGCGCAGACGGAAGCCAGAGTTCACCGTAATGCAAGCCCCACAATCCCACCAGCACCCCCACACTGACCCAAACCTCGCGGCGCCGCAACAGCCAGGCCGACAATACCGCGAATGGCAACGGAACGAACAGGAACGGCGCGAACGTGTTAAGCGCGAACAACCAGGGCCCACGATCTCCCCACAGCGCGCCGGCCACGGCCCAGGCGACCATCCCGACCGCGTACAGCCCAACAGCCACGCTCCACACGATCTTCCAGATAGGCTGGCGCATGATTGCGGCCCGCGTCACGGCGTCGTCCGCAGTTCGACCACCGGCGCGACGCCCTCGCCGCCGCCGATGATCCACTTGCTGTTTTCCTTCAACGCCTGAGCGATCAACAGTTGCATGTACTGCTCGGCCAGAGCGCCCTTGTTTTGCAGCCCGGCCAGCAATCCCTGCATTGCTTCGCGTTCGGCGGCGGAGGTCACGGAAATGCGCTGCGCCTCGGCCTCGGCCCGCGTGGTGATGTCGTAGGCGGCGCCGTCGGCCTGCTTCTGGGCTGCGTAGAAGTCGGCATCGGCCAGCGTGCGACGTTGCGCGGCTTCGGCCTGCGCCTGCTCCTGGCGTTGCACCGCCACCATGCGATCCTTGATCGCCGTGACCACTTCCTCAGGCGGAGATGCGCTCTGAATCTGCACGGTCATAAACTCCACGCCGTACTGCGCCTCCTTCTCACGCAAAGCGACCATCATCTCGGCGCTCATCTCGGCGCGACCGTGCATCACCACCGTCATCTCTTTGGTGTTCACCACGTCGCGCAGCTTCCCCTGGACGAACTCGAAAATGATGCGCTCCGGGTCGTCCACCTCCAACACAAAACGCTTGGGATCGGTCACGCGGTAGGTGAACTGCAACGAAACGTCCATCGTCACGTCGTCGGACGTCATCGCCGGAACCTGCTCGACGTAGCCCAGGCGCTCGTTCACCTTGACGATAATCACCGTGTCCACCAGCGGAATCTGCACGTGCCAGCCGGGGCCATCCACGGCCACGAACTGGCCGCCGCGCAGGTGCAGGCCGCGCTCGTACTCGTGAATCTTGTAAATCGCCGAGCGCCCGATCATCAACAACACGCCCAACGTCAGGAAAACCGCCAGCCCCACCGTCGCCAGCCGGAACAGGCGGTCCAAATCCCGCGATTCCCGCTTAATGCGTGGGTTCACGGCGGGCGTCTGAACCGGGCTCCCAGAAGATAAATTTGTCTGTGTCATCATATACCTCCATAGCTGAATTCCAACACCTCTCAGTGTACCCGCCGTGGAGGGATGCGTCTACTGTGGGAATCAACAGGAGAGCCATTGAAATAAAAAGAGGATACTTCCCACCCTATCACTTGAGCAGGAAGTATCCTCAATCCATGTCAGAGTACGCGCCGAAGATTAACGCAATAGATCGGTAACGGTTGTCCCCCGTTCATCCGGCGATAAATCGCCGGCCTACGGGCCCACGCCCCGTAAACGGGGCTTCCGGAAGCCCGCTTCAGCGGGCGTGGCTCCGTAGCGCGGGCGTTGACGCCTGCGTGAGTTATCTAAAAAACAACGACGCGACTAACGACTATCTGACTATCTGACTATCTGACGACATTGCGCAACACGCCGATGTCCGCGATCGCCACGTCCACCACGTCCCCGGCGACCAGCGGGCCGACGCCGGACGGCGTCCCGGTGAGAATCACGTCGCCGGGCATCAACGTCATCACGGCGGCGGCGTAGGCGATGATCGTCGCCGGCGAAAAGACCATCTCGCTGGTGCGGCCCTGCTGGCGCACCTCGCCGTTGACCCGGCACACAACTTCCAGGTCGGCCAGGTCGGATTCGTGCAACCCGGTCACCAGCCACGGCCCGATGGGGCAGAACGTGTCGAAGCCCTTGCCGCGCGTCCACTGGCCGTCCTTGCGCTGCAAATCGCGCGCCGTCACGTCGTTGCCGCAGGTGACGCCGAGCACGTAGTTCCACGCCTCCGCCGCCGCAACGTTGCGGCAGCGCTGCCCGATCACCACGGCCAGCTCGGCTTCGTGCTCCACCTGCTGCGAAAGCGCCGGCAGCACAATCGCCTCCCCGTGCGCGATGAGGCTGCTCGGCGGCTTGAGAAACAACAGCGGCTCCTCCGGGACGGGACTGTTGTGCTCGGCGGCGTGCGCCGCGTAGTTGCGCCCCACGCACACGATTTTCGTGGGAATTACCGGCGGCAACAATGACAGCGTCTCCAATGCGCCCAGCTTCTTTCCCGGCTTCCACTCCGCACCCGGCGCGCCCTCGGCCAGATACACCTCGCCGGCCTCCAACACGCCCCAGGCCGGCGCTCCCTCCACAGATACGCGCACCCAACACACAGACAGGTCTGACATAGTCGCTCCTTTGAAAATAAGGAATGAGTGATTGGGAGATTAAGGGATTAGGGATTGGAGCATTCTGCCCAATCCCTAATCCCTCAGTTCCTAATCCCTTTCGCGTTCGCGCGGATTTTCATCCAACCGGTGGTGAACCGCTCTACGGGATAAAGAGTCAGGTTATCTACCTTTGTAATTTTACCCGATATGTCAATCGTTGTATAATGCCTGTACGGCTTACAATCCTTAAACCATAAGGAAACTGTTGCGAAATGGTTCATCACAACCCAAACAACCGGCCGGTATGGCAAATAATCATCGTCGCAGCTGCGGTGATCGGCGTCCTGTTGGGCGGCGTTGGCCTGGCGACGCTGTGGCAAAACCGGGCGACGCCGCTCCCGGCGACGACGGCGCCGCCTACCGGCGCAGCTTCCCCCGCAACAGCGCCGCCGACTTTCACCGCGCCGCCTCCGCCGCCGCGCACCGCCACGCCGACGCCCCTCCCCACCGCGACGGCTACCCCCACGGCCACGCCCACC
>DAOUFX010000452.1:0-3240 GCA_034429675.1 Anaerolineae bacterium
CGTGCGGGTACCCCCGCACGAAAAAACACCCCCCTTTTAACCGTCCGCCGTGCCGGCGGCGATTCTGGCTAAAAGCCAATGGCTAACAGCTAAAAGCTATTTTCCGAGGAGGCACCTTCATGACACGAATCGGCCTGATTCAAATGCGCTGCGAGAAAGGCGCGCTTGCGCAGAACCTGGAGACCATCGCCGGCTATCTGGAAGAAGCAACCGCGCGCGACCTGGAATTTATCGGCTTCCCCGAAATGAGCCTGACCGGCTACGTCAACCCGACCCGGTATCCCGAAGCGGTCGTCCGCCTGGACGGGCCGGAAGTCCGGCAACTCCTCAAACTCACCGAGCGTTGCCCGGCCACGGTGATGGCAGGGCTGATTGAGGCAAACCCGCCGTATAAACCTTTTATCACGCAAATCGTTGTTCGCCAGGGGAAATTGCTGGGATACTACCGCAAGATCACCATCAAGGATGAAGAAGCCGAATGGTTCTCGCCCGGGTCGGATGTGCCGGTGTTCAAGTCCGGCGAACTGACCTTCGGCGTCGCGATCTGCGCCGATATTGAGAACGAGAGCGTCTTCTCCGAATGCGCCCGGCAGGGAGCGCAGCTTGTCTTTGAACTGGCCGCACCCGGTCTCTATGGCGAGCAGGCCACGCGCAACTGGCAGTCGGGATATGACTGGTGGGAAAGCGAGTGCCAGAAATATTTGAGCCGTTACGCTCAGACCTACGCCCTTTGGATCGGAGTGGCAACGCAAGCAGGGCGCACCGTTGACGAAGATTTCCCCGGAGGCGGCTACGTCTTTTCGCCGGCGGGCGAACGCTTGTATGCAACGGCGGACTATATGCCGGGGGCCGTGCATCTGCAATTGGATCTCGAGAAAGGTCGGGTAACGGAAATTCATTAGGAAGGATGCTAACGCATGTTTGACGATGCCAGAAGCCGGCGCATCATTGTGATTTCTCACTGTCTGTTAAATCAGAACGCCATCTCTGACGGCACGGCCGATTTCCCCGGCCAGTTCAAGGAAATTATCGAGCTTTTGATGGCCCATCACATCGGAATCATCCAGTTGCCCTGCCCCGAATTGCTTTGTCTGGGTCTGGACAGAAAGGATGTCAACGGCGCGAAACGGCCCCTGCTGGACGAAAACACGAGGATCAGAGGCTTGCTGGGCGCCGCAGTATGTGGGACGCTGTTGCGCAGTAAAGCCGAGGAAATGGCGACACAACTACAGGATTATCAAAACCACGGGTTTCAAATACTCGGTGTTATCGGTGTGAACAGATCGCCGAGTTGTGGCGTCGAGACCACCTCGAAAGACGGTGAGGAAAAACCCGGTCAGGGCGTCTTTATCGAAATCCTTTCGAAAACGCTTTTAGAAAAGGGAATAACGTTGCGCATGCTGGGAACCAAAACCGGCGAGAAAGAAAAATCTGTTGAGAAAGTCAGGCAACTTCTACAGTTATGAAAAATGAGCCCTTCAATGAGCAATCTTTGCACCTTGATAAGACGGATGAATCCGTACACTCCGAGATCCAGGAATACCTCGATTTCAGACAACAACGACGGTGGATTTTCCCCCGCGCCGCGTTGGTCGGCGCCTGCGCCGGTATCACGGCTCTGCTTTTCCGCGCCGCGTTGAGCGGCATGGACATCCTTAGAAACAATCTGCTTTCCTGGTCGCACCGTATGCCCATCTGGGGCTGGATTTTCCCGGCGCTGTTCACGTTGTTGGGGGCCGGGATTGCGGTGGCCGCCACGCGGCGTTACGCGCCCGAAGCCGCCGGGAGCGGCATCCCGCATCTGGAGTCCGTCCTGCACCGGTTCCGTAGTCTGGAGTGGAAACGCCTCCTGCCGGTGAAGTTCTTCGCGGGCATCCTTGCCATCGGCAGCGGTTTGGCTCTGGGACGCGAAGGCCCGACCGTCCAACTGGGCGGCGCGGTGGGCGATGCCATCTCACGCGGGCTGAAAGTGTCGGATCGGGAACGCTTTACTCTGATCGCTGCCGGCGCCGGCGCCGGTTTGTCGGCAGCGTTCAACGCGCCTCTCTCCGGATTGATGTTTGTGCTGGAAGAGGTGCGACGGGATTTTCAACCGGTGGTGTTGGGCGCGGCCTTTGTCGCCGCAGTGATCGCGGACATCCTTGCACAGATCGGCGCCGGGCAATTCCCCGTCTTTGCCGTTCCGCACTATCCTACGCCGCCGCTGACAGCGTTGCCCTTCTTTGCGCTGTTGGGAATCGTGACCGGGGTATTGGGGGTGGCCTTCAATCGCAGCCTGTTGGCTTCCATCAACCTCTATGCGCGAGTGCCCACGCGCTATGTGCTGCCCATCGTCGCGTTGGTGGGCGGCCTGGTGGGATTGGTCGGCTGGTTCTCTCCATCGCTGATAGGAAGCGGGCACACTCTGGCGGAGTCCGCCCTCAAAGGAGACCTGGTGCTGGCTGCCATCCCGCTCCTCTTCGCCGCGCGGTTTTTGTTGACCACAGCCAGCTATGGCACAGGCGCGCCCGGCGGCATCTTTGCGCCGCTGCTTGTGCTGGGCGCTCTGATCGGACTGGCGACGGGACAGGTTGTGCACACGCTGTTACCGCACAGCGCGCCTTTCCCGGAAGTTTTCGCCGTCGTCGGGATGGCGGCCTATTTCACTGCAATCGTTCGCGCTCCATTGACGGGCATTACGCTCATCATTGAAATGACCGGCAACTATTCGCTGATGTTGCCTTTGTTGCTGAGTTGTTTCTGCGCCTATATCGTCGCCGAATATCTGAAGGATTTGCCCATCTACGAGGCGCTTTTACAACGCGACCTGAAACGCGGCGGCGAGGCGCACCTCTTGGAGGCGCCGGCAGTGGTGGAGTTCACAATCCAGGCGGATGCGCCGTTCGTTGGCCGCGAGGTGCGCTCGCTCGGACTCCCCCCCGGCTGCATCATTGTGCGTTGCTCGGAGGGGAATCAGGAGTGGGTTCCGAAAGCAAACACACGCCTTGAAGCCTACATGCGTATCACTGCAATGATTGCCCCGGAATCTTCCGACGGCCTTGACATCTTGCGCCGGGGATGCCAGTCGTTTGAGGAAGAAGAGAAACAGTGAAAATCACCCGCAGTGTGTCGTACTCAACTTGCATCCTTGCGAGTGCGAACCGTTGACACTCTTCTCAAATCAAGTATGATAAAAACTGTCGCGCGTCTTTAACTCAAAATCTGAGGGTGGGAGTTTGGGGGCGGGCTGCGCCCCCCCCC
>DAOUFX010000453.1:0-17731 GCA_034429675.1 Anaerolineae bacterium
GCCCTCAAACCCCACCCCCAGATTTTGAAACATGACAGGTAGTGTAATTCAAGATAGAGGAATGCGCAAATCTAATCTAAACCTTGCCGGGAACTTTCTGGTATAATAAATCCGCTTTTAGCCTCAAGTCCAAACCATTCGCGGAGGATTGGGTGGAGCCGGAGTCTTTCGATCACAAGCCAGCTGTTTCGACCGCGGACATTGTCGCCGAAGCGCAACGACGTCTGCAAACACAACGAGGAATCGGACATACGGGTCGGCGGCGTTGGGCCATCGGGCTCAACCGTGGCGTCCTGTGGCTCGCGCATCACTGGCTGGCCGTGGCCAACCTGATCATCGGGTTGTATTTGATGGGCGCTGTAGTGCCGCCGGTCCTGATGAAAATAGGGGCAACTCGAACGGCTCAAGGATTCTACCTCTTCTATGACGTCGCGTGTCACCAGTACCCTTTCCGCTCCTGGTTCTTGTTCGGACAAAAGTTCGCGTATCCTCTCAAGGAACAACTCTCGGTTGCAGAATTGAATCAATCTAGTCATTTTCTGGGCAACGAGACCATGGGCTACAAACTAGCGCTCTGCCAGCGTGATGTGGCCATCTATGGTATAATTTTTCTCGCGGGGGTAGGCTATGGAATACAGCGCAAAAAGCATACCATATCACCCTTACCGATCTGGCTCTATTTTGTCTTTGGGATCATGCCCATTATGCTGGACGGCGGAATTCAGTGGCTGTCCTCTGTATTGGAAGTGCTTTTCCCTGCCTGGATCGTCTATCACTTTGAAACCATCCCCGCCATGCGCGTCCTGACCGGAATCTTGTTCGGGGCCGGCATGGTCGCCGCGACTTATCCTTACATGGATGAATACTTTGAGGACATACAAATCGCGCTGAAAGAAAAACTCAGGCGAGCCCTAAATGACCCCAATCCACACTTGAAAGATTCAGACCCAAGTAAAGTCTGAACGCATCTCTGATCTGGAGGAAAAATTATGACCCCACCTGTTGACCCAGTCCTGTTAAGAATCGGTAATTTACAACCCATTCACTGGTATGGGGTGCTCATTGTCATTGGCATCATGCTCGCTGCCAACATCGCCGCCTATCTGGCCAAACGCGCCGACATGGACCCTGAAAAAATTTGGGATATGTTGTTCGTCGTGGTAGTGTTGGCCGTCATTGGCGCGCGCCTCTACCATGTCGTGTCCAGCCCTGCCGGCGGACAAATGGGATGGGACTACTACAAAGAAAACCCGCTAAAAGCTTTCTATATCTGGGAAGGCGGCCTGGGAATCTATGGCGCCATCGTTGGCGGCGCCCTGGGCGTCATTATTTTCTGCCTGATTCAGAAACTACGCCCGCTACAGTGGATGGACTTCGCCGCACCGGGCGTCGCCATCGGGCAATCCATCGGACGATGGGGGAATTTTGTCAACCGTGAACTCTACGGCCCTCCTACCACTCTGCCGTGGGGATTGAAAATCCCTGAATTCTACCGCATCACCCCTTACCGGGATATGGCGCAATACCCTGAAACCACCCTCTTCCACCCCACCTTTCTCTACGAGTCCCTGGCAGCGCTGATCCTGTGCCTGGCGTTGCTGTGGATCGCCGACAAATACCAAAACCAACGCAAAGAGGGAGATTTACTGGTAGGCTACCTGATAGGTTATTCGGTCATCCGTTTCTTCACTGAATTTCTACGCCCCGACGCCTGGATGATGGGGAGCCTGGCTACCGCCCAAATTGTCGCGCTCGTCTTCATTGTGGGCGGCGCGATCTTCCTGGCAGTACGACACTGGCCCGCCGGCCAATCACAACGAGCAAACTGAGTGTCACACGGGGCCCTTTACGGCCCCGTGTTTTTTTGTTTGCGAATCATTCACAAAAGGAACCTGACCGTCAAAAGCAGCAGTTCCGGCTAAAGGCTAACCGCCAATGGCTAACAGCTATTTTCGAGGAGGAATCCATGTCCTGGCAACAAGCTCTGATCCGACTTCAAGAAATTGACCTGGAATTTCAGACCATCAACCAGCGGCTTGGCGAAATCGAAACGCATCTTAACGACCGCGCCGAAATTCAGAACGCAGAAAAGGAAGTCAATGCCAAAGTCAAAGCTGCTTCTAACGCAAAACAGGCTCAGCAGGAATTAGAGTTTGAATTAGGTAAAATGCAAAATAAGCTCCAGCAAACCGAAACCCGGCTCTATGGAGGCAGCGTGACGAATGCACGCGAATTGCAAGACTTGCAAACGGAGTCACAAACCCTGCGACGAAGAATTTCCAGCCTTGAAGATGATCTGTTGGTCGCTATGGATGCGCAAGAAGAGGCCAACGCCGCCGCACAAAGCACACAAGAACGTTTACAAAGCCTGCAAAGTCAATGGGAAGAACAACACCAACATCTTCTGGCAGAACGCGAGGAACGAAAAAGCCGGGGGAACGTGCTTATGGAAGAGCTGCAAGGACTCAAAAAACAAATTCCGGCAGCCATCCTGGAAACCTACCGCTATCTGAAGGATCGCACCGGCGGCATCCCCGTCGCCCGCCTCAAGGGCAATATGTGTAGTATGTGCGGCGTGGAAATGCTCCCCTCAACCGAGCGCCTGGTGAGCCGGGGGGAAGAAGCCTTCTGCGACGGGTGTCGCCGCCTGCTCATCGCCTGACGCAACAACGCAAGAGACGTGGGACGCACTTGAGCCGCCGATTGGCGGGTAACAATGCTTTAAAACAGAAACACGCCCCTGGGAGGGGCGTGTTTCTGCGAAAGGAGGGTAACCAACTGCATTTGAGTAGGAGGGCGGGACTCCTTACCAAATGCTAACTTTATTATATGGCTATCTTGGAATCTGGCAATAGGAAAAAAGTACTATTTGAGGGATGACAAATGACACCCCAAGCCTCCTTTGGATAGATTCAATCCACATTTTTGAAGCACTTGAGCGTGAAATGTAACGCAAATTCTTACCATTGTCAAAAATCCCCTGATAAAAGCCGGTTAAGATAGCAAGAAATCTCTAACCTTGACCTTCCAATTTGGAAGGTAGGAAGTTTTTCACGATAATTTTCATTCTGCCGATGTGGTGATCAAATTCTCCATGAGATAGAGTGTACGTTCGGATTCGATAACTTTCTCGGCAGCGGCGATCTTGAAAAACGGGGCAAACGCTTGTTCGAACCCCTCCTGCGTATAATCCGGGAAAATATCCTTCCGGGTTGCCAACAGACGCTCGACTTGAGAATCGGACTTGGGGACAAATTCAATGATAAGCCAACGCCCCAAACAGCTGAAGAACTGAGCCAGACGCGCCAACGGCACATTGTTGCCGATAGCCAGATGATGGACCAAGGCTAAGGCCATCACCAAATCCACCGGGCCGCGCTCCATAAAAGAAGAACGCTCCTCGTGTTGCCAACCCAGGGCCGGGCTGGGATTTGTCAGATCCAGCACCAGGGGAAGCAGATTCTTCTCGCCACGGGTGGAACACATAGCGTAATTCTGCGACACCGCGCCAGGGTCTATGTCAAAAGCAACCGTGGGTATACCTTTTTCGCTTGCTATACGGCTAAAAAGGCCAGTGTTCGCGCCCAGGTCCCACACCGACCGCGGTTGGACGCGCTCCAGCAACGACGCGACCAAACGGCGCTTATCCTCAATGGCCGTCGAGGTGTAATTCGTCGCCGTGTAATAATCGGCCCATGCCGTCTTGGTCTTTTGCCAACGCAACTTACGAACAATGGACGCCAAACTGTCCATCATCCCCATCAAAGCGATCTCGCTGACCTGACCGGTAGGGCGCAACGGCGCCGTAGGCGTTGCCGGCGATGCGACATCCGCATAACGCTTCTGGGCGCCGGCGTGAATGTGCAAGTGGATAAGCAGGGGGAATACCAAACGTGTACGGAACGGCAACAACGCGCTGGCCAGGTCAAGCGGAATGCCATCAATGTACACTCGCAGCAATCCGCTCAGACGCACATCGGAGTATGCCATGAGCGCCAATGGCGCCAGGAAATGCTGGCAGAACTGGCGATAGGCGTCCCAGGGAGCGCCGGCTTGGTAAACCGCAAAGGACAATGTGTCAATAAGAGTCGCGCGACCATCAACAAACTGAATGTTATACGCGCTGGCATCTTTCAAAATCATGCCCGACTTCAACGCATGTTTCTGAAGCTTTAAGGTCGCCAACGCAGCATCTTGTAGCTGTTCGAAACACCACTCATACGGATAGGAAATAAAAGGAACCCTGTCAGGTTGGATGATTTTGTAAAGCAACGCCGGCGCAGGCGAATCCACGGCAACTTCACGATGGGCAACGATCAACCCTTCAGAAACGAGAGTTTGATACAGGCCGGATTCGATGAAACGGTCATAATCTGCGCGCCCTGCCTGATTAATCTGACGGTACAACACGCCATCCCGCCAAAAGAGAAAACCACCAGGGTCGCGAAAAGACGACGCTACGACAGGTCTATTGTTTTGCATCGTCTTCGGCCTCAGGAAGAGTGGACTTGTCCTTTGAGAATATCTTCACAAAAAAACTCTTGATTTTTCCCCAATAGAGCTTCACCAGAAACGCGGCGCCCATCAGCCCGGCAATGAGCAGTTGAATGACATAGCTCCCGGTGCCGGGGTCAAGATAGGCAAGAGGAGCAGAGAAGCCCTTCACGAACAAACTTCCAAAAACATTGAGCGTTACCATAGATACCTCCCATTCTCAAATTTCTATCTCGTTCACGCTTGTTTACGCACAAACACCACCGAAACATTGTCTTCATACACCTGTGTCCATTCCGACGATGCTTCGAGAACACTCTTAAACGGACTGCGCGTTTCAATTAAGATGTAATCTACCTGATAGGCGTCCAATGGAACACGCCAGTCTCCATGAAGTCGAAAAGCCAGCATATACTGCCAGATGAATTCATCCCCATAGATATCCGCCCGGCCATCAATATAGACAGGGACGTTGCGCCAAATCAAATACCCACCCCAGTTATAGGTATTGAAGACTCGCCGATCCAACAGTCCCTCTTTGTTCAAATAATCCAACGCAGCAACCGGAAAATGTTCCGCTTCATAAACAGGGTTTGTCTGAATAATATAAGCGAATCGCAACGCAATCGCCAGCCCAGCCAAAACTACCATGCTCCAGTTCAGCCAGGGAAGATTGCGCCCACGCGCCGGAAGTATCTTCACGTCCGCAAAAGCGCGGGTGATAACAGGAGGGGCAACCACCGCGAAAAGCGAAACATGGCGCATAGAAAGTAAACCGGCAAACCCGAACCCAAAGAAAAACAAAAGATCGGTCAGTTCAATACGTTTGCGCGCTAACACTAACAGCGCAGCCCCCCCCAACAATAAACCGGCAAACGGCCAGAACTCAATTTGGTGGAAATCCGGCGATCGCCACTCTTGAATATAAGCCTGCATCGTGGGACTTCCCAACGTTTCAAATGAATAATACAACATATAAGCGCCATTGGGATTACATAAGGTAGCCACTACACACAAAACCAGAACCAACAACAAGTGAAGCCAGGCCTTGGGTGTCAACGTGCGCGCCGAGGTCATTTTGAAAAGTAGCGCAATCCCATCCCCAACCAAAACCACGCCGATGGTTCCCAAGGCCAGGAGAAAACCGGCGTGCATGTTGCACCAGATCAGACTCAACAAAGGCAAAAACCACACCAACCGGCGATGTCCCCGGCGGTAATACTCAAGAAGCAACAACAGAGATGCCGTCAACAAAACATTGATCATTTGCGGGCGCACACCCCACAAAGGCGCGCAAGCAACGGCGCCCAATAACGAGAAAAAAGCAGCCAGATAGGGGCGGCTTTCGCACTGCACATAAACCATCCAAAACGATAACGTAATCACGCCGGCAAACACCAGAATCAACCCAGGCAATTGCCCGATCTGGTAAATGGCATACATCAATACTTCGGTTAGCCATTCATGCATATACCAACGAGTGCCCGTTTTGGTATAAGAGAAAATGTCGGCGTTTGGAATGACACGCTGTTCGGTTATGTAACGCCCGGCAGCCAGATGCCACCACATATCAGAATCTGCCGTCTCGCGCATAGACATAAAAAAAATAGAGACGAAAAGCGCGATAACCAGCATTTGTCGCGGAGTCAATGCGCGCCACACTTTCAAGACACGTTGCATAGGCTCTTCAATCTCCTTCAATCAGGTAGACGAACCACCGCTTATTCACAAAAAACCCCTGGACAATGCCCCCAAACCTGAGACTGATCATCTTCATAAAGCAAATGCCAGCTGTCGCTTTCCTGCAAAACTGTCACCAAATCTTCCTGGGTCGAACGATCCAACACCACCCGATCAACCTGATACTGATCAAAAAGGACTTCACTTCGGTTGCCATGAACCATGTTCACATAATCACGCCATTGATCATAAGGATATAGCTCTACGCGGGGATCAATAAACACCTTTTGTTCGGGAATCGCCCAAATGAAATAACTCCCATACCCCATTTCATTGAAGATTCGCCCACCGGGGTGCTGCTTGAGATATTCGGTGACTGACAAGGGGGTCTCGATGGAAAGAAAAGTTCCCTCCGAGACATCCCGCCACACCAAATCCCAATACACCTGAGGAAAGGGTAAGGGCATGGCTTCAAAAACCCAGGGTTGAACCAGAATCACCGGGATCAATAGGCCCAAAATTACCAGCACATTGAGAAAATTCCGAATGGCGCCCCCCCAACGCGGCACTGAAGGGAAAACCGTCGCGATAGCCGCAGCAAAAATCGGCAGGACGGCCAGAGCATACCACACAACATAGCGCACTCCCCCCCAGGCCAACCAGAGAAACCCTAAAACTAGCAAAACGTCGGTCGGATTGGGGCGCTGCGTCGAATACCACAAAACCAACAACAACAACAGAATGCTCACAAAAAAGGTAATGTTGGCGACTCCCTGCGGAATGGGCGATTGCCATTCGGTAATCAGCGTTTGGCTTGGTTGATCTGTCATCAGATTCCACACATAGTAATAAATACTCAATCCACGCGGGTTTAATGATGGCGCAAGCCCAACCAGCGCAGCAATTCCCCCCAACCAACGCACCTCAGACCACGAACGAGCGCCGGGCATTTTGAGCCAACACCGTATCGCTTCGCCCACCACGAAAGCTCCCACCAACACAATTCCCAACACAAAGGCTCCATGCAGGTTGGCCCATAGCGCTACCATGAGTGGGCATAACAACAAGACCCAGCGGTTGAGTTGTCCATCAACGTAACGGCTCAGCAAGACCAATATTCCTACAAAAAGCCCCCATGACCACATCTGCGGGCGCACCAACACGTTGTTTCCGGTCATCATACACCCGATTGCCACAACCAACGCGGCCAGATACCATGACTTACTGCGGCGGTGCGCCTCGCGTCCTATCCAATAGAAAGACAAAGCGAATAATACATTTCGCAGGCAGGTAAGGAGAGCCACCCCACCCCAGCGATACACTATGTAGAAAAGATACTCGGCCAACCAGGCGCCATAGAAAAATGGTCGATCGGCAGGCAATGACCAACTGAACATAGCCGTGCGTGGAATTGTATGAGTCGTGTAGATCACTTCCCCGATCTTCAGATGCCACCAAAAGTCATTGGGCATCAAAGGCACCAACGAAGTATAAAAAGTGCCCCCGGCAATCACCACCAGCAAAGCCAAAAAATCCACACGGGGACACCACTCACGATGACGAGTCAACCAGCGCAACCAATGTCTGAGGAAATTCATTTCATTCACTCCGTTCGGGTACGGCGCAAGGCGTGGAAGTTTGATCGGTCACATCAATAAAATCATAGGGCCTGTCCCAGCTGGAAAAATACCCGCGATCCTCCACTAGCCCTAAATTGGTTCCGAAATACGAGTCGAAAATCAGGCGAAAAGAATTAACCGGTGTGAGTGTCTCGAACAAAGCACAATCCTCACAATCCGGCAAATAGTAAGCATTGAGAATAGAAAAACGCTCTCGCACACAGGTATCTGCCAATGAACCGAAACTCAACAACATACCTGGGCCGTGATCCGCCTGAATGATAATAACAGGCGGGGAAGCAGATGAAGAGAGAAGCGCATCAATGGTATCTTCAAGCAAGGTGTTTATATATACTAATTGATCGGGATAACCGTCAAGGTATTCTTGCCTATCGCCAAAAGCTTCTCCATCCACCGGATAATATGGATAGTCAGGTTGAACGGGTTGGCCATCACGATCAAACACAAATGGAGGATGGGGGGAAAAAATGTGCGCGAATACAAACTTCGGGCCGGCAATCCTGGCAGGAATCTCTTGCAATTGTTGAAAAGCATAAAGCACTCTGGCTCGATGCGTCGAATATCCGGGCCATGGCCCGGCCAGATCAAACACCTGTATAAAAAACCGCGCCGGGGTCAGCGAAAACAAAAAACCCTCGAATTCATTCAATGGGCTGTTTGCATACGGGGAAAGGTAGACGTCTGCATCGGTGATTTCTGTAGGATAGAAACCACTGGACAGCGCCACCGTCGTATATCCAAGTTCTTCCAATGAAACACGCACCTGGCTGTGCTTGATCAACTCACTCAAAGGTGCGCGATCCGGCGAATCAGAAGAAATACCCAGCGTATCCAGATATTCCATATTGGTCGCTGAGGATAACGATAAAACCGTCTGCATATAATTGCACACGCTTTGATCTGCAATATAGAACCCGCGAGCTTCTAAGGACTCCACAAAGTCGGTGTTATCCAGACCGTAAGTTTCCAGCAACATATCGGCACGCCCATACCCATCCACGACAATGTAGTAAATATCAGGGGTTCCACGATCTGTAGTCATAGATTTTGCAACACTGTCCATGCCGGATTCTGGAGGAATGAATTTTACAGTCTGAATCAGGAATGAGACAATCACATAAGAAGGTATCAACAGAATAATCAGCGCAACGATATTAAGGAAACCGGTCAAGAGAGAAAGTGTCTCAAGAGAAGGCCGGAACTTCTTGCCGGTCACAAAAAGCAAAATGCCCACGAATGCAAGAAAGACCAGAATACCGGCAATTAGAGCACCCTTCCTGACGGGCAATCCTTCCCCCCAGGCAGTGAGCGGGGTGTAATAAAAGAGAAACCCCGCGCATAGAGCCGCCACCAGTCCAGCACGATCCCATTGCTTCACAAGCAACTTCCAGCCATACATCAGCGCAACAGCAACAACGCCGACAACAATCAATGGGCGCACAATTTGTATCAACGCTATTTGTGTGATGTTATGTGCGGCCTTGTTTAAAACAAAGTTAATCGCCAAAAGTACGGGGTAGATTACAGGATAACGTTTCATAAAGAATGCCCCCTGGCAGATCTAAGGGACCCAAGCCTCCAGAACATAAGCGAGCAATAGAAGTAACATCCCCGCAAATCCCCAACCGAACAAGACGCCCCGAACCCAGCGCCGTTGTGATGGAACAATCAGCCCAATGAAAACGGGGAAACCCAGCAATAAATGCCTGAGTAGTCCCATGTATGGATGAACTGCGCCGGTGTGATACCCAAAACTAACCAATGTTATCGTTAAAGCGTAAATTCGATAACTAACCCGCAACTGTTTCCACGACAACGACAGCAAAACCAGGAAGTACCCCCCAAATATGAGATTCAACGCGATATCCACATCAGGGCTCTGCAACCAATGTAACCCGGCTAATCCCAATGCCTGCCAAGGCCACATAAATGTTTGCTCCGGAACCACATACGTCGCACTTGGAGATATTAAAAAAGAATAAATTGCCCGGTGCAAACTGGAAAAGTCAGGGGTCAAGTCGTTCAACACAATGGCGCGATAGATGATCCAAAGAGCATACCCGGCCGGAATCAGAATCAGGGCAGCCCAACTCTTGAAGGCAGGCAATGCCTTGCGCCAGCTCCGTTCCGAATCTTCCCACAGCTCCCAAGCTAACGGAAGCAACAGAAAAATGCCCTGTTGTCGTGTGAGAGTCGCCAAAGCGCCAGCAATGCCGGCCCACCACCAATGTTTACCCCGCGCCCAATAAAAGCACAAAACGGACCACAACAAGAATAACGCCTCAGGATAAGGCACAAAAAGGGCAAAAGCATAGGGAGAACAAA
Organism: Anaerolineae bacterium; assembly: GCA_034429675.1. Taxonomy (GTDB): domain Bacteria; phylum Chloroflexota; class Anaerolineae; order B4-G1; family SLSP01; genus JAKQHY01. The sequence continues at coordinate 10,140 of DAOUFX010000453.1, forward strand.
GAAACAAAAATGTTCCAATACGGGCAGATTGAGGATGATAATCAAGACGCGCCAAACGGTAAAATGCCCACAACAAAAAAAACGTCGCGATACTACTGATAATAGACAAAGCCAGTAAGGGATCAAGTCCTAGTGTGACAAAAAACGACGCCAGGCCGGGAAACAGTGGATGAAATTGAGTCGTGCCATCGTCAAGATGATACCCGCGACTGGCAATCCAGATATAGAACTTAACGTCCCAACGCTGCACAGGTAACAACCAGACTCGCTTAAGCCATGCACCCCATGGCGATAAGGGCGGCCAGAGGGGAAAAGCCAGTTCAAGAAAAGTAAACGGTCGTAACGGAGAGATCAACGCGGCCCACACACGGGTAAACAAAGCCAATCCCAACCAGACGTAGCCTACAACCCAGGGGAAATCTCCATTTTCTTGTGTGTGTTGCACTTGAAATCTGGTAGTTGCCATAAGCAGTCCTTACAACCCAATTATACAGACGTTGCTCAGGTCTCGCAACCTTTATCAGGAAGCACACGCCATACCCCACCCTCAATGCTTCAAAACAAAGACCCCACCTTTTGAGCGGGGTCTTTGCGGTTATCAAATCCTGGCCTCAACCGGCATCTATCTCGTTTAAAAGCAAAGACCCCGCCTTTTGAGCGGGGTCTTTACGGTTGTCAGGTTATTGGCCCAGACCGCTAACGACGTTGCTGAACACGTTCCTGATCACGCCACCGAGGGTGGTCAGAATGATGATAACGACGATAGCAATCAAAACCAGGATGAGGGCGTACTCCACCAAGCCCTGACCTTCTTCTCGCGGTAAATACAACATCTTAAACCTCCTTAATAGTTTATTTTGTGAACCTGACATTATCTTACCCGATTCTATCATTAATCTCAATAGGAACTTAGTACTGTTTCCCCAAAATCCTCTTTTCTCATCTGTAAAATTGGGTATAATCGCAACATACTACCTCAAAGCGAGATATGCTCTAACCATAATCAAATCAAGCACCCCAAACACAGAAAACGAAATCTTATCTGTCTCTATAAATAACACAGAAAAGCCAAGATCTCTATGTCCAAATCTCAAAACACTGATACAACAAAAACTTCTATGTTCAGTCAGTTACTTCTGGCGTCACAATCCCCACGTCGGCGCGAAATGGTAACCTGGCTTAATCTTCCTGTGCAAACAACTCGAACAGAGGTGGATGAGTCCGGGCAGTCCGCCGAATCTCCGGTCGAGATGGCCAGGCGACTGGCAGAATTGAAGGCGCTCACCGTTCAGGGCAACTGCGGCGACTGGATTCTTGCGGCAGATACGGTCGTTGACTTTGCGGGGACCGCGCTAGGTAAACCACAAACTCCTCAAGAGGCGCAAATAATGCTCAAAATGCTGCGGGGGCATGCGCATTTTGTACACACTGGCATTACTCTGCGCATTCAGGACTCAGATCAAAAAATTTCACGCAGTGTAACCACTCAGGTATGGATGCGCTCCTATAGTGATGTTGAAATCGAAGCTTACGTTGCCGGAGGTGACCCCATGGACAAGGCCGGCGCCTATGCAATTCAACATACCGGGTTTGCTCCCGTAGAACGATTGGATTGGTGTTACGCCAATGTGGTTGGTCTTCCACTTTGCGCGGTAGCAGCGTTGTTGGAATCTCAAGGGGTCAAGCTCCAGGTAGCCGTTCCACAACTTTGTTGGGAGCACTTCAACTATCATTGCCCAAAACCGGATCGAGGTACCGCTCTATGAGGTCGCGAATATGGCTCGCGGTTCTATTTATTCTGATATTGGCTCGTTGTACAGAAACGCCAACTCCGACAACTTCCTCGCCAACACCTCCTGTGCCATCACCGACCCTTACCCCCATCGTCTTGCCTACCGTTAATGATGTCGCTGCAACCGAATCTCTGGGGCGCAATTTTCTAACCGCCTGGGGGAAAAATGACTACGCCTCGATGTACAACCTGCTTACCCCGGCTCTACGCGCGGGGCTCTCGCAAACGGACTTTGAACAAACCTATCGCACACCATTGAATATCACCACAGTTGCCAGTGTAACCCTGACGCCGCAGACGCTCAATGTTGATGGAGTTCGCGCGTGGATTGACTTTGAAGAAATATGGCACACCGGTCTGTTTGGCGACCTGCGCAACACCAATCGGCTTGATCTGATCAAAGAAAACGGGACCTGGTGGGTGAATTGGCAGTCGGCGACTATATGGCCGGACCTGGTTGATGGCAATATGTTCGCCGTTGACTATCAAATTCCCCCCCGAGCCAATATCTACGACCGGCAAGGGGTCGGATTGGCCGTACCGGTTACGATTGTTACTGTGGGAATCATCCCGGATCAAGTTGCGGACGAGCCGGCTGTCTTGGGGGCGCTCTCACAGGCCCTGAACATGACCCCGGAAGAAATCCAGGCTGAATATGCGGGGCAACCCACTAACTGGTACATTCCTATCGGAGATATCACCGGGGACGAAAGCTTGATGTACAATGCATTGCTTTCGCTGCCAGGCATTGAAAGGCGCGATCGCACAGGACGACTTTACCCATTGGACGGGGTAGGCGCGCATGTGATTGGCTGGACATCCCCTATCCCAGAAGAATCCTATCAAGATTACCGGCGACGTGGATATCGCGGGGACGAACGTGTCGGGATTTCTGGGTTGGAAGCTTGGGGAGAATCCATTCTGGCCGGGCGCAATGGCGGGCGACTTTACATCATTGCGAAAGATGGCACGTACGTTAAGGGCATAGCCGAACGCCAGCCGCAACAAGGGCGTTCAGTCTATACAACGTTGGATCGCAACTTGCAAGCCGCTGCCGAACAAGTCTTGGGTGGACGCCGTGGCGCCGTCGTGGCCATAGATGTTCGTAGCGGCGCGCTTCTGGCGCTTACCAGCGGCCCACATTTCGATAACAACATCTTTATCCGTCCCACCGACGAACTGGCACGGCAGCAGGCCTTGAGCGACCCTAATCTTCCTCTGTTAAACCGCGCGCTGCAAGGAACCTACCCCACCGGATCTGTCTTCAAGATTGTAACTTTGTCAACCGCTCTCGAAGCCGGGAGGTTGGACCCTCAGACTTCTTTTTATTGCCCCGGATACTGGGATGGATTGGGGGAACCCAATCGCAAACTCTGTTGGGCAGAGAACGGGCACGGCAATATCACACTGAAAGACGCGCTCTCGGCTTCGTGTAACGTCACGTTTTACGAAGTTGGACGGATGCTCTTCAATACAGGCGAAGACATCCTCTCTACCTACGGATATGCTTTTGGGTTCGGACAGGAAACCGGGCTGGAGGAACTGCCCGAAGCGCCTGGGTTAATGCCCGATTCCAAATGGAAAATGGATGTCTATCACCAACCCTGGGCCGCCGGCGATGCCGTCAACCTCGCCATCGGACAGGGATATTTGCTGGCAACACCGCTTCAAGTTGCGCGAATGGTCGCCGCCGTTGCCAACGGGGGGACGCTCTACCGTCCCTATGTCGTGGATCACATCACAGCGAGCAGTGAGATTCCCGAACAACTCACTCAACCTAAAGCGGTAGGGCAACTCCCGATTTCAAAAGACAACCTCGCGATTGTCCAGGAAGCCATGCTCAACACCACCCTACAACCTTTTGGCACGGTAAACCATCGTTTCGCCGGCCTGGGAATTCTCGTCGCCGGGAAAACCGGCACCGCCGAGGCCGCCAACAAAACCGATGTTCCACACTCCTGGTTCGTCGGCTATTTCCCCGCCGACAACCCCCAAATTGCCATGGCCATAGTTGTCGAAAATGCCGGGGAAGGGTCTTCAGTTGCAGCGCCGATGTTCCGTCAGATCATGGAAATCTACTACAACCTGCCGGTTACACCGCTGCCGGTTGTAACCACCCCAGAAGGCGATTGATATCCCATTCTAACGGATGTGCGTTCACGACCGGTTATGTGCGTTTATGCACGATGATGACGGTTTGTATTGACACGTTACGGCCCCCGTGCTATAGTAACTCCATTGAGCGTGGCTATGCTAAAAAACGAGCGTCAAACGATCATTCTACAACACCTTAAAAACAAGGGAAGCGTGCACGTTGCCGACTTGACCACGTTATTTCAGGTTGATCCGGTGACGGTCCGTAGAGACCTGGCCGAGCTAGAGACAGCCGGATACCTGCAACGGGTCTACGGAGGCGCTGTCTTACAAGAGAAACCGGCGCACGAAGTCCCTGCCACAGGGATTGCAACGCGCATTGCCGAGGCTACGGCGCGGTTAATCCCCGACAAAAGCACTGTATTTCTGGGGTCAGGGCTCTTACCGCCAATGGTTGTGCCCCATCTGCACACTTGTGAACGATTAACCCTTATGACCAACGCGCTCAATGTGGCATGGGCGGTGGCGCAACTGCACGCGCACACGTTGCATGTGATCGGCGGACAGGTAGAAGACGACTATGGCGTCTACGGCGCGCCCGACGCCTTGCGCGGAATACGCGCCGATTGGGTGATCCTGGAAGCAGATGGATTGGATGCCGAACGGGGCGTTACGCACGAAAACCAACACTATGCGAATATGGCCCGGGCGCTATTTGCGCTCGGCGCCCAAATCATTCTGATGATCATGCCAGAAAGCCTGGGACACGCAAGCGCACGCTTCATTGCCTCGGCTGGCGATGTGGACATTTTAATCACGGGGCGTGAAGCCCCCAATCCCCCTCTCTGGGATTTGAGCGAATTGGGAGTGCGCATCATTCTGGCATAACTCGGAATAATGCGCAATAAGGCAAGGCGAGCAAACCTTGCACGTTAGTTGACAATCTTTCGGCGCTTTACCCGAAACTATCACGATAAAGGAGTCTTTTTATGGCCAGTGTTACCTACGAGCATGTCAGCAAACGCTTTGGCGACGTCCTTGCCGTTTCCGATCTGAACATCGAAGTTGCCGATAAGGAGTTCCTGGTCTTTGTAGGCCCATCCGGGTGTGGAAAAAGCACCAGTCTGCGAATGTTGGCCGGTTTGGAAGAAATTTCAGAAGGCAATATTTACATTGGATCACGCCTGATCAATGATGTCCCCCCCAAAGATCGCGATATTGCGATGGTGTTTCAGTCTTACGCGCTGTATCCGCACATGACAGTCTACGACAATATGGCGTTCGGATTGAAACTGCGCAAAGTGCCACGCCAAGAGATTGATCGCCGGGTCAAGGAAGCCGCGGCCACCCTCGGCATCGAGCAACTGTTGGATCGTCGCCCCAAGCAACTGTCCGGTGGACAACGACAGCGCGTGGCGGTGGGGCGCGCCATCGTGCGTGAACCCAATGTCTTCTTGATGGATGAGCCGCTCTCAAACCTGGACGCCAAGTTGCGCGTACAGGCCCGCACCGAGATTTCCAAACAGCATCAACGGCTGGGAACTACCTTCATCTACGTTACCCACGATCAGACCGAAGCCATGACGATGGGGACGCGCATCGCCGTGCTCAAAGATGGGATTTTGCAGCAGCTGGACACGCCGCAACATCTTTACGACTTCCCCGGCAACGTCTTTGTCGCCGGTTTCATCGGCAGCCCGGCAATGAACTTCTTCGACGCCACACTGATTCAAGAAAACGGCAAAATGTATGCCGATTGCAAGGATTTCCGTGTGACCGTACCGGAGGACCGTTATTCGATCTACAAACCATTCCTGGGCAAAGAGGTTGTTTTTGGCATCCGGCCGGAACACGTGCACGACCCGGAATTCTCGCCGCCCGGCATCACCCCGGCGCTGATTGAGGCAAGGATTGAAGTCACCGAATTGATGGGCAACGAGGTGCTTACCTACTTCGCCAGTGAACATACGTCCTTCATCGGGCGCTTTGACCCCCGCACGAAGGTGACGGTGGGCATGCTCAAAGCCGCCACGTTCGACTTGAGCCGTATGCATCTGTTCGATAAACAGACGGAAGCGGCTATCCGCTAATCCCAACGCATAGTGCACACAGGCCGGCGCTATAACGCCGGCCTGTGTTTTTAATGGGAAGAAGGAACCTTTACCTTCAGCAACAGCGCGCTGGACAGAAAGAAGAGCGACCCATAGATAGCAAAAAGCAGCACGTATCCCAACCCGGGGGTTTCAGGCACATAGCGCGTAAAAAAATCGGCCACCGGCCCCCCAATGTAAGCCCCCACCGCGCCAGCGCCGGCGCCCGCCAGATTTGAAAGCCCCAAATAACGTCCGGCCTCTGCATCCGAAATCAAACTGGTTCCCAAAGCCCAGCTCGCCGTGTAGAAAATGCCGGTCGCCACTCCGATCACACAGCCGCCAACGTAAATGGCGTTAATGCCGGTCGCAAACAGGGTAACGAGCGCCCCTCCTCCTGCGATCATCCCGCTCAGAATCACCATCCCTTTGCGCCCAAATCTGTCGGTTAGCCAACCGGCCGGCAGCGCGGTGAGCAAAACCGAAACGCCGATCAGAAGCATCATACGGCTGGCCGGTTCGGCGGCCAACTCCCGCGTAAAACCAAGACGGGTCTGAAGATAGTACAACACAAAACCGGCCAGGTTGGTAGCCCCCACCAGGAACGCGAGGCGGCTGGTGATCCACCAGACAAACGAAGATGCCTGCCGTTCGGCCTGCGCTCCCACAGAGAGCCGCACACATGCGCGCACTCCGATCACAATCGTCGCAGCCATCCCCAGGAAACCGGCCAATCCCATCCCCAGCAGCAACACCGGCCGGGACTCGAATCGCAGGAGTAAATGCCCGACCACCTTAACCATTTCACCCATCGCCAGAATCATCAACGTGAACAGAGCCGTCATCATCGCCAGGCGCAGAAATGGCTGCCAATCCAGCGGCGCCGGCCGGTTGTGCAGCGGAGTTTCGGACACGGTCAGGGTCAACAGCAGCACGACAAGCAGAATCCCCATCACCACCCCTAGCCCACCCCACAAATTCCCCGCACCGATCAACGGCGCAACCATATAAGAAACCAGGACAATCGGTATGGGAAGTTCAAAGAGCGCTTTGATGCCGGAGAAAATCCCGCGCTTCCGTTCCGGCACCAGATCAGGGATCAGGCTTTGAACGGCGCTTTGCGCAGTATTGGCCGACATCTGCTGCGCCGCGTACAACGCAAAAAACAGCCAGAATCCGGCCATCCCCGCCGCCGCCGCCGAGAAACCGATCCCCACCAGCGCTGCCAGACAGGCGAAGGTCCCCAACACGACAAAAGGTCGCCGCCGCCCCCACCGCGAGGCGCAGCGGTCGGAAAGCATCCCCATCAACGCCTGCGCGAGCAGAGCGGCCATCAGCGCGCCCAGACGAGCAACGCCGAAGTACCGTCCCTGCCGTTCTTCGCCCACAAACTGCTGCACCAGCAGCGGAACCACGATAGGAACCATCGTTTGAGTCAGAACGGTGAGACCCAAATAATAAACGTTCACGGTGAGATACTCATACCAGCGCGGATTGCGATTTGGCGTTTTGGGGTAAGGCAAATTGGTCATGCCGTGGATTATACACGATTACCGGATTTGGCCGGCGATGAAACGCGCCACATCCTCTCAAAATCCGGGGGGTGGGGGTTTGGG
>DAOUFX010000454.1:0-10458 GCA_034429675.1 Anaerolineae bacterium
GAGTGACTGCGCCCGCGACAACACACCTTCGAAAATAGTCCGCTAAAGCGGGGGAATTAAAGGAAGGTTTTTTGCGGGCGGGGGTACCCGCCCGCGAAAAACCCTCTTTTATGTCTCTGCCATGTAAACCGTGAGTTTCGTGCTGGCACGGAGTGCAGCAGCACCGTTGTCTCCTTTAAAAAATTAGGGGCCAAAGGCCTGGTAATTCAGGTAAAATTGACCGGCAGGGACACTGCTATATAATAGCCCAGGTTACGGCAAGAAAGATTGATAGGATCAATATTAGCAGACGGAGGTAAAATTGGCCCCAATCTACCTGCCCGCTTCCCTACACCAGCGAATCCAGGCAGCACTGTCGCATTGCGACTCTTTTGAAAACGACAGAACTTGGTATAAGGATTATGAATAACTTACAACTTCTCACCGAACGGTTACAGTTACGCCAGTTGCGCGCACAAGACGTTGATCCCCTGTACACCATTCTGCAACAGCCGGACATCTTGAAGTATTTCCCCCGCACCACCCCGCCGCCGCGCGAGGCGGTCGAGCGCCTGATTGCGCGGCAGCTCGCGGATTGGGAGAAATACGGCTACGGCTGGTGGGGCGTCGAATGGCGCCACGAACCGGGTCTGCTCGGCTGGGCCGGACTGGGCTACCTGCCCGAAACCGACGAGACCGAGGTGGCTTACCTGCTGCGCCGCGAAGTCTGGGGGCAGGGAGTGGCGACCGAGGCAGCGAAGGCCGCATTGTCGTGGGGGTTTGCGAGCTTCGACCTGCCGTTTATCATTGGCATCACCCATCCCGAAAACCGCGCCTCGCAACGGGTGTTGGAAAAGAGCGGGCTGACGTTTGTCGAGAAGACGGAGTATTTTGGGATGGCATGTTATCGCTACATTATTCGATCTTTGGGAGATGAGAAAAGTGAGCAGTAGATTTGTTACGACGACTTTCTATTGGATTTCGGCCCTGGCGCTGGCATTCAGCCTGTTGTTGATGCTTCCGCCCCAGGCAGCGTACGCCGCCACCATCATCGTGAACACCGCTGTGGATGAATCTGACGGCAGTTGCAGCGACGGCGACTGTTCGCTGCGCGACGCGATCGAGGTGGCCGCGGATGGCGACACAATCACCTTCGCCGGCGCGACCAGCATCTACCTCAACAGCGAATTGACGATTGGAAAACCGTTGACCATTGACGGCGGCGACTACGCAGTCACGGTCAGCGGCGACACGGGCAACGATGGCTCGCCTGACGTAACTGTATTCGCCATCGGCGCGGGCGACGTTACCCTCAGTCATCTCAGCATTGTCAGTGGCACAGGATATTCCGGCGGCGGCATCCGCAATTACGGTATACTGACGGTGAACAACTCCACGATCTCCGGTAACTCGGCGACGATCGGCGGCGGCATTTACAATTACTATAGAACACTGACAGTCAACAACTGCACCCTCTCTAACAACACGGCCTTCTTCAACGGCGGTGGTATTTACAACGAAAATAGCACGCTGACAGTGACCAACAGCACACTTTCCGGCAACTCAGCTGATGTCAACGGTGGCGGCATCTACAATAGTAGCAGCACAGTAGTACTGACTCACGACACATTCTCCGGCAACTCGGCCGCATCCGGCGGCGGTATCATCAACGACTCCAGCGGTAAATTGCATTACCAGAACACCCTCATCGCCAACAACAGCGGGGGGGACTGCAATAACGTTTGGGGCACCATTGACACGAACCTCAACAACCTGGTAGAAGACGGTTCGTGTGACGCTGTATTCTCCGGTGATCCGTCGCTTGGCCCACTGGCGGATAACGGCGGCGGCACCTGGACTCACGCGCTTCTGCCCAACAGCCCGGCGATTGATGTTGTGCCGGTAAGCGATTGCCCTCTGATCACCGATCAGCGCGGCTTCCCCCGTCCTTACCCGGCCGGCGGCGCGTGCGACATCGGCGCCTACGAGGACGATGTCTGGCCGCTGCGCTTGCAGAAGAGCGTCACCCCGACCCACGACGCCCCCTATCACGGCCTGGTAACCTATACATTGAGCATGAACAACGCAGGGGGGAGCGCCGACAGCGGAGGCCGATTGACCGACACCCTGCCGGCTGAAGTGGATTTTGTTGGCTGGATTATCTCGCCGACAAATACTACGCTGAGCGGCGGCGAAATCCGCTGGCAGGGAACCTTGAATGCCGGTCAGACCCTCACCTGGAGTTTCCAGGCCCGGCACAATGGCGACTACAGGCAGCGTGTCACCAACGATGCTGCCTTCAGCGGCAATACAGGTGGGGGAAATCGCCGCGCCACCTTTGATGTGGCCTGCGGCTTGCATATTACCGTACAGAACGCCAATGATAGTGGTCCTGACAGCCTACGCCAGGCTATTGACAACGTATGTCCCGGTGGCGTGATTGACTTCGATAACGATTACACCATCTATCTGGACAGTGAGTTATCCCTGAACAGACCGGTGATGATAGATGGAAGCGGACATGCCGTCGTCTTGAGCGGGGACAGCGGCAACGATGGTTCGCCCAACGTGCGTGCGCTCAATATTGGCGAAAATGGCATCGTTACCCTTAGCCACCTCAGCATCATTAACGCCACCGCGTATTCAGGCGGCGGTATCCTCAACTATGGCACATTAACGATCATGAACAGCACACTCTCTGGTAACTCGGCGAATTTCTACGGCGGAAGTATCGCCAACTATGCCCGATTGACAGTTATGAACAGTACCCTCTCCGGCAACACAACGATCGGATACGGTGGTGGCATCTTCAACAGTAACGCTGCACTGACAATAACCAACGGCACACTTTCCGGAAACTCGGCCAACTACTCTGGTGGCGGTATTTACTTTGACGGTGGCATGCTGAACTATCAAAATACCCTCATTGCCAACAACGCTGATGGCGACTGTATTTTCAGTTGGGGTACGATCGGAACGGACCTCAATAACCTGGTGGGGAATGGTTCATGCAATGCCACGCCCTCCAGCGACCCATTGCTTGGCCCGTTGGCAGACAACGGCGGCGGCACCCTGACGCATGCGCTCCTGCCCGGTAGCCCGGCCATTGACGTTGTGCCGGTGAGCGATTGTCCTCTGACGACCGACCAACGCGGCTTTCCGCGCCCCTATCCGGCCGGCGGTGCTTGTGATATCGGCGCGTATGAAGATACAGCGTGGGCGTTGCGTCTGCACAAAAGCGTGACTCCAACTAACGCAGTTCCTTATCACGGCTTGGTAACCTACACGCTGAGCCTAAGCAATCTGGGCGCGAGTGTTGATGACAGTGCCCGGTTGACCGACACCTTGCCGGACGAAGTGGACTTCGCAGCATGGATTGTCTCGCCAACCAACACCATGCTGAGCGGCGACGAAATCCGCTGGCAGGGAACATTGGCTGCCGGTCAAGCCCTCACCTGGAGTTTCCAGGCTCGACATACCGGCGACTATGAGGATCATGTGACCAACACGGTCTCCTTCAGCGGCGACATCGGCCAGGTCAACCGGCAGACTACTTTTGATGTGGTCTGCGGCCCTCATATCATCGTGCAAAACGCCGATGACGATGGGGCCGGCAGCTTGCGCCGGGCTATTGCTGGTGTATGCCCCGGCGGCATGATTGAATTTGACAACGACTACACCATCTACCTGAACAGCGAACTAATCCTGGATAAACGCCTGACCATAGACGGAAGTGACCATAGCATCACGATAAGCGGCGACAGCGGCCACGACGGTTCGCCCAACGTGCGTGTGTTCAGCATCACCCCGGGCAACGTCGTCACGCTCAGTCATCTTAGTATCGTCAGCGGAACCGCGTCTGAGGGCGGCGGCGTCGCCAACTACGGCGGACTGACGGTGATCCATAGCGTGCTTTCCGGCAACTCGGCCGACTCCGGCGGCGGTATTTCCAACAACGGCGGGGATATGACGGTTGTCAGTAGCACGCTTTCCGGCAACGCCGCAACTTACTACGGCGGCGGCATCTACAACACCGGCACACTGGTAGTAATGAACAGCACGCTCTTCGATAATTCAGCGAATGACAGCGGCGGCGGCATCCAAAATGCCTCCGGCAAGCTGACGATCATGAACAGCACGCTCTCCAACAACTCAGCAGCCTACTCCGGCGGCGGCATCAACAACGATTTTGGTGTATTGACAATACTCAACAGTACGCTCTCCGACAACGCGGCCACTTATAGCGGCGGCGTCGAGAACGACATGGGTGCGTTGTATTACCAGAATACCCTCATCGCCAACAGCAGTTCTGGTACAGATTGCACCAACGTGAATGGCGGCATCATCGGCACCTCTCATAACAACCTGGTGGAAGACGGTTCGTGCAATGCCACACTCTCCGGCGACCCATTGCTTGGCCCGCTGGCAGACAACGGCGGCAACACCTGGACCCATGCACTTTTGTCCGGGAGCCCGGCCATTGACGCCATACCGACATGGGGTTGCGCCCTGGCAACCGATCAACGCGGCTTTTCGCGTCCTTACCCGTCCGGCGGCATGTGCGACATCGGCGCTTATGAGGACGACGTCTGGCCGCTGCGCTTGCAGAAAAGCGTCACGCCAACCACCGATGTCCCGTATCACGGCCTAGTAACTTATACGCTGAGTTTGCACAATACAGGCGCAGACGCCGATCCCAACGTCCGACTGACCGACACTCTGCCGGTCGAAGTAGATTTCGCGGGTTGGATCGTCTCGCCGATGAATACCACGCTGAGCGACGACGAAATCCGCTGGCAAGGGGCATTGGATGCCGGACAGATCCTCACCTGGAGCTTCCAGGCCCGGCATATCGGTGATTATGGAGACTATGTGGTTAACACGGCTACTTCCCTTGGCGATACAAACTGGGACAGCCGGGACGTCGCTTTCGATGTGATCTGCGGCCCCTACATTGTCGTGCGAAATGCCAATGATAGCGGAGCCGGCAGCCTGCGCCGGGCCATTAGCGACGTATGTTCCAGTGGCGTGGTTGATTTTGACAATGACTACACCATCTATCTGGATAGTGAATTAGCCATCAACAAACCGGTGACAATAAATGAAAGTGGACGCGCCATCACGGTAAGCGGCGATAGCGGCAATGATGGCTCGCCCAATGTGCGCGTGTTCAACATCGGCGAAGAGGGTGTCGTTACCCTCAACCACCTCAATATCATCAGCGGCACAGCGAATGAGGGCGGCGGCATCTTCAGCTACTTCGGCACACTGACGGTGACCAACAGTTCGCTTTCCGGTAATTCGGCCAACTATTCTGGTGGAGGCATCTCAAACTATTATGGGCCACTGACTATAAATAACAGCACATTCTCAGGCAATTCAGTGACCGAAAATGGCGGCGGCGTCTATAACTCGGGCGCACTGGACATCATTAGTAGCACATTCTCCAACAACATAGCGGCTTCTGGCGGCGGCATCCACAATCAAGGCAATCTAACAGTTGTCAGCAACACGCTTTCCGGCAACACAGCGGCTTACTACGGAGGCGGCATCTGTAACTACGGTGGGATGACAATAAACAGCAGCACGCTTTCCGGCAACTCGGCCAATGAGAGCGGCGGCGGCATCTTCGGCGGCGGCACAATGGAGGTAAACAACAGCACACTCTCCGACAACTCTGCTACTTCCGGCGGCGGCATCTACAACAGAGACATACTGTTAATGACCAACGACACACTCTCCGGCAACTCTGCCACTTCCGGCGGCGGCATCTACAATGACACCGGCCCGTTGTATTACCAGAATACCCTCATCGCCAACAGCACCGGCGGAGATTGCAATAGCGAGTATGGCACAATCGCTACAAACTTAAACAACCTGGTAGAAGACGGGTCGTGCAATGCTACCCTTTCTGGCGATCCGTTGCTAGGCCCGCTGGCAGATAACGGCGGCAACACTTGGACGCACGCACTCCTATCCGGCAGTCCGGCCATTGATGCCGTGCCGATGGACAATTGCACCCTGAACACCGACCAACGCGGCTTCTTGCGACCCTATCCGGTCGGCGGCATGTGCGACATCGGTGCGTACGAGGACCACATCTGGCCGTTGCGCATGCAGAAAAGCGTGACCCCAACCGTGAATGTTCCTTATCACGGTCTGGTAACCTATACATTGAACCTGTACAACGTAGGCCCGATTGCCAATTCCAATGCCCGATTGACCGACACCTTGCCGTCCGGAGTAGATTTCGCGGGTTGGATCATCTCGCCGACAAACACCACATTGAGTAGCGATGAGATCACCTGGCAGGGGACACTGGATGCCGGACAGATACTCACCTGGAGCTTTCAGGCTCGGCATACCGGCGATTATATGGAGCATGTGGTTAACAATGCCAGTTTCAGCGGCGACACGAATGGGGGCAGCCGGAGCGCCGCCTTTGATGTAGTCTGCGGCCCTTATGCCGTGGTGCACAACGCCAACGATAGGGGTGCAGGTTCGCTGCGGCAAACCATTGACGATGTGTGCTCCGGAGGCGTGGTTACTTTTGACAATGACTATGCCATCTACCTGAACAGCACATTAAACGTCAACAAACCGGTGGCCATAGATGGCAGCGGTCACGCTATCACAATCAGCGGCGACAGTGGCAACGATGGTTCGCCTAACGTGCGCGTGTTTAGCATTAACACGGGCGGCGGCGTTACTCTCGGCAATTTAAATATCGTTAGCGGCACGGCAAACGATGGCGGCGGCATCTACAATTCCAACGTACTGACCGTAGTCAATAGCACACTTTCCGGCAACTTTGCCGAATATGGCGGTGGCATCGTTAATGAGAATGGCATACTGACATTGATCAACAGTACACTCTCCGGCAATTCGGCCAATAGCTATGGTGGTGGCATCTTCAACTACGGTTCGCTGACGGTAATAAATGGGACACTCTCCAACAACTCAGCGGCACATGGCGGTGGCCTCCTTAACCTTGGTCCGTTATCTTACCAGAATACTCTCATCGCCAACAATTCCGGCGGGGACTGCTATAACGATGAAGGTGGTGCCATCGGGACGAATCGCCATAACTTGGTGGAAAGTGGTTCTTGCAACGCCGAATTCTATGAAGACCCGATGCTTGGTCCTTTAGTGAACAATGGCGGCGGTACCCGAACGCATGCGCTGCTGCCCGGCAGTCCGGCGATTGACGCTGTCCCACTGAGCGATTGCCCTTTGAACACCGACCAGCGCGGTTTCTCACGTCCCTACCCGGCCGGTGGCGCGTGCGACATCGGAGCCTTCGAGAACGACTCCTGGCCGCTACGCCTGCAAAAGAGTGTTAGCCCGGCTACCAATGTCCCCTACGATGGCCTGGTGACTTACACGCTGACTTTGAACAATGTAGGTGCGAACGCCGATCCCAACGTCCGGCTAACCGATACCTTGCCGGTTGAAGTAGACTTCGCCGGCTGGATCATTTCGCCAACAAACACCACACTGAGCGAAGATGAAATCACCTGGCAGGGGACGGTGGATGCCGGACAAGTCCTCACCTGGAGCTTCCAGGCTCAACACATCGGCACCGAGAAGGGGCGCGTGGTTAACGAGGTCACTACCAGCGACGATATGGGTAAGACCAGCCAGAAAGCCGCCTTTGTTGTGAACTGTAGTCTTCCTCATATTGTTGTACAAAATGCTAATGACAGCGGCGCAGGTAGTTTGCGCCAGGCCATTGAGGATGTATGTTCCGGCGGCGTGATCACTTTTGACAACGACTATACTATCTATCTGGACAACGAATTATTTGTCAACAAGTTAATGACTATAGATGGTGGCGGTCGCGCCATTACAATCAGCGGCGACAGCGGCCATGACGGTTCACCTGATGTGCGGGTAATCTTCGTTGACACCTATGATGCCGTTACCCTCAACCACCTCAATGTCGTCAGCGGCACGGCGTATACCGGTGGAGGCATTGTCAGCTATGGGAGCATGCTAACGGTAATGAATAGCACGATCTCCGGCAACTCGGCCAGCTACTATGGCGGCGGCATCTTAGGCGACGGCAGATTGCAGGTGATAAATACTACCATTTCCGGTAATTCGAGCAACTATTATGGCGGCGGTATTTATAATAGTGCCACGATGGTGATAACCAACAGTACCGTCTCCGGAAACTCGGCGCTTTACAACGGCGGAGGCATCTACAACTACGGCGCACTGAGACTGAACAATAGCACACTTTCTGATAATACTGCCGGCGCCATCGGCAGCGGTATCTACAACAACTATAGCACGCTGTCTTACCAAAATACTATCATTGCCAACAACATCTATGATGAGGATTGCCATAACAATGCTGGCACCATCAACACAAACATCAACAACCTGGTGGAAGACGGCTCATGCAACGCCGCACTCTCCGGCGATCCGTTGCTGGGTCCGCTGGCGGACAACGGCGGCGATACGCCCACCCACGCGCTGCTGTCCGGCAGTTCGGCGATTGACGCCGTGCCACTGAGCGATTGCCCCCTGACCACCGACCAACGCGGCTTCCTGCGCCCCTATCCGTCCGGCGGCGCGTGCGATATCGGCGCGTATGAATTCGGCGCGACGTTGCCGACGTACACCCTGACGACTCGCGTCGTGGGCAACGGCGCGGTCGCGCTCGATCCGCCGGGCGGCGTCTACACCGCCGGGACGCAGATCACGCTGACGGCGACGCCGGATAGCGGCTGGCATTTCGCGGGCTGGAGCGGCGACCTGACTACGGCCAACGCGGTCGAGCCCCTGACGATGGACGCGAACAAGGTGGTGACGGCGACCTTCACGCAGGAGCCGGTGGTCACGCATACCCTGACGACTCACATCGTGGGCAACGGCGCGGTCACGCTCGACCCGCCGGGCGGCGTCTACACCGCCGGGGCGCAGATCACGCTGACGGCGACGCCGGATAGCGGCTGGCTCTTCGCGGGCTGGAGCGGCGACCTGAACACGACCAACGCAGTCGAATACCTGACGATGGACGCGAACAAGGCCGTGACGGCGACCTTCACCCAGGAGCCGGTGGTCACGCATACCCTGACGACGCACGTCGTGGGCAACGGCGCGGTCACGCTCGATCCGCCGGGCGACGTCTACACCGCCGGGACGCAGATCACGCTGACGGCGACGCCGGATAGCGGCTGGGCCTTCGCAGGCTGGAGCGGCGATCTGAACACGTCCGACGCGATCGAACATCTCACGATGGATGCAAACAAAGTCGTGACGGCGACCTTCACCCAGGAGCCGGTGATTACCCACACCCTCACAATAACCACGACCGGCAACGGCAGCGGCGTCGTCACGCCCACCGTCGGCGCGCACACCTACCTTTCCGGCACGCTCGTCACCCTCGGCGCGACGCCGGCTGCCGGCAGTCGCTTCGACGGCTGGAGCGGCGCTGCCGGTTGCGCTGAAGGCCAGGTGACTCTGGACGCAGACAAACTCTGCATCGCCACGTTCACGTTGGTGGAACAGCGGGTTTACCTGCCCCTGGTGACCCGGCACACGCCTTAGAACTTCCCCACTTTTCATCTCGATGGATGCAACCCGCTGCACGGCGGGTTGCATCTTTTTTGCGGCAAAGATTAAAACTTCGAAAGGCGTTGCCTATCGCCGGCTTGCAGGTAGAATAGGGGCGATGTTGCTTTTTAGACTTTTCGCGAAGGATCTCCCATGAAACCTGTCCTGGTGATGCCCTGCCACGACCCGGAAGGCGTGATGTTTCCGCATCTCGACGCCATCATGCCGCAGCTCACGCCGCTGTTCCAGCGCGTCATTCTTGGCGTGACGCCGATCACGTTGATGTCACAGCCTGCGGCGATATACAAACTTGAGGCAGACCCGTTCTTGGACGTCTTCCATCACGAACCCGACTTGAGCGTGGGCGAGCAGTTCCACGCTTTGTATGCCCACGCTGCGACGGTGTGCGATCCGTCGCAGTTGTTGCACCTCTGTTTCAGCGATCGCCTGGCCTTCACGTTGCAGAGCGAACACCGGGAGGCATTTCTCCACGACATCCAATCGGTCACGATGGCGGATACCCCACGGGTATTTGTGCGCTCGGAAAAGGCCTGGCAGACGCATCCGCAGAACTACCGGGAGATCGAGGGGATGGCCACCCGCGTCGGTGAATGGCTGTTTGGCAAGACGCTGGACTTTGCCTGGTGTCACCTGGTCTTGCCGTCCGGCACGCTGGCGAAAATTCTGCCCGACGTCAAAAACCCCGACATCAGCATGCTGTGCGAAATCATGCTGCGGGTGCGCCACACGATCACGGTGAAGCCGGTGGACTGGCTGGCATGGGAAGACCCGTTCTTTGCCGGCGGCGACCCGGCGGCTCTGAAAGCGCAACGCGAGAGCAGTCTCCTGGAAACGCAGAAACGCCTGGCCTACATCCTGACGACGTTGCAGTTGTTGGTGCGCGCGTCGGGGGAT
>DAOUFX010000455.1:0-40094 GCA_034429675.1 Anaerolineae bacterium
GCGGGTGTCCCCGCCCGCGAAAAAACCTCTTTATAACAAATATAGTAACTGCTCACCGTCATTTCGAGCGGAGCGAGAAATCTCTGCCTCACACGGCAGAGACCCTTCACTCCGTTCAGGGTGACGTTGAAGCGCAACCCAGGCCGAGCAGTTACCAAATATAAACCATTGGACCGCAGCTTGCAGATAACCCCCCCCGTCTACCGTCTACCGTCTACTGTCTACCGATCTTCCAGGCGTAAAGTATAGTCTGTTCTCCCCCCCAAACTATACTTTTCCTATACTTTTTTGCTCAAAAAGTATAGTGCTTTTTCCGGAAATTTTTGCTAAAATAAACCATAGTTTAACCAACCGTTCTCAAACCTTGCCCGAACTCCACCCTCTGCCCGCAACCATTTCGGGATAAGCAATGTGATCAGCGTTGCAATGCAGCGCAATCTCAGGAGGACCCTTATGTTCGCACGATTCTTTATGCTTTGCTGTTCTTGTCGGTTCTTGCCTGGTGTATCGTCGGGATATTTCCCCTCTGTTATGGGCCATTTTCGGCTACCCCATGGTTTATTTCCACCTGATCGCCGCATTGATTCTGGTTGTCCTTCATTAGATATTGGGAGGAACACAAAATGAAATTCAAGTTATTATCAAAGACTCTTCGATCTGGACACTCTACTCGCGGTTTCCGTTTGCTCTCGTTATTGACCATACTTTCGCTGTTGCTCTCCCTGATGCCGGCGTTGCCGGCCGCCGCGAACACTTCATCATCGGGCGGAATTCTTCAGAACAAATTCTTCCCCAGTCTCGGTGCATCTGCCGGCACGTTCCTTTCCCTATTCCGTTCGTCATTATCTTTCGGCCCCATCTCCTCTGAGCCCTACACTTTCACGGATACGCGCGGAGCCTATCGCTTCGCCAATCTGGAAAAGGGCAGCCATCGCTTGATGCTCGATCTGACGTCATTGCCGCGCTGGCTACAGCGCGCTTCCGATAAAGCGGCTCCGGTGGTGTGGTTGACGCCGGGGATGAGTGTCGTCTCGGAAATGACGGCGGCCGGAGTGCGCTTTACGGCGGTGTATGATCCGGTGAGCGGCGATATAACCGGCGCCGTTTATGTGGACAAAGACCGAGATGGCGCACAAGACGGCGACGAGCCGGGCCTTTCCAATGTCCGCGTCATTGACCCCACTGCCCACCAGTATTTTGTGCCGTTTAATGATAATAATTTGTGGGATATGTTTGATGCGAAGTTGATGTGCCATGGAGCTGGGCACATCGGAAGTGTCTTAAATTCCTCGGTATTTCTTGTTTCCTCGTATGATGGCACGGTGTATTACTATGACCATTGGGAAGATGGCTACGACGCCGACCCGTTGGTTCCCAGCGCCTCGACCGAGGTCGGTGTTTTGGATGCCGGCGCGGTGAAATTGTTCCAGAGCAACATCACTAAAGCCGCTCTAGGGGCGTTTCCTTACCTCTATGATGGACGCGACCGCGTGACCGTCTTCGGTGAAAAGGCGACGTTTGTGCGCATGGTTTACCCCGAAAGTCCTGGCACAGTACTGGCATCGGCCTGGGAAATTTCAGAAGTCGCCGACTGGGGCGTCAGCTTTGTTGCAGTCTTGGGGGAAGACCTGGATTTTAACGGCGAGGTTGCCGATGATTCCGACTTTGCGGGTGTATCTATCATGGCTGTGCTGCCGAACACCCGGGTGTATTACAAAGGAAGCCTGGTAGCGACGCTCACTACCGGCGGGTCTTACTTCATCAACGGCGCCAATGATGGCGCCGGCGGCGGCGGTGTGGACAGCACCGATAGCATCACCGCAACCGCGCCGATACAGGTACAAATGCTGGTCGGCGGGTGTGGCGCCGCAAATTCAGGCAACGGGCATTCGTTGGAACCCATTGAACGTTGGGGCGACGCTTATTGGTCGCCGGTCCCCGGTTTTAGTTGCGTAAACTATGACTCGGATTTGTATGTGCATAACCCCGGAAATGCGGGCATTATCGTCAACGCAACCAGCAACTTAGGTGCGGTAGCTATGCCAGTCCCCGCGCATACAACGCTTAGTTTGTTGGATTATGTGACCGCTCTCGGGTGGGAAGATATTTCCAACGGAACATCCGGCGTCCATCTTTACTCAGCCAGTAAGTTTTGGGGGGTGGGCGTGGTAGATTCAGCCTCAGGCGGCACCGGCGATTCCCACACCTATGACTGGTCTTTCTCTCTGGTCCCGGAGTATGATCTCTCGTCCCAGGTTGTAGTAGGCTATGCTCCGGGCACCGGCGCCGCATCGCCGGCGAATAACGGGAACTCCGCCTTTGTGACGGCCATCACCAATACGGTCATTTATGTGGACTTGAACCAGGATGGCCTGCCAGATCCCTTCGATATGAATGGCGATGGCGATGCGGCGGATAACAACGCGTTTGCTGTCGCAGCTTGGGATGAGCCGCTCTCGGCCTTGGGCATCCCGCTATCCCCTGGGCAAACTGTACGTGTGGGCGATCCTCGCGACCGGAATTTGCAGGGCGCCTTAATCTACACTTTGGACTATCAACACAAAATTGCGGCGGCCTGGGGGCAAGATCTCTGCGCGGCCGGGACCGGCACTCCCTATCTTGATCTGGGTTACACTCTTTATCCCTTGCCGGTGCCTACACTTTCCAAACGTGATGATCTGGCGGTGGACGCCGACCTGACCGGCGATGTGTCGCCTGGCGACACCATCACTTATACGATTTCGCTCAACAACAACGGGTTGGGGTCTATGAATGATGTCGTGTTGACCGATACGTTGCCTTTCACTTACACGGACTTCGTTGTTGGTAGCCTGGCAATCACGACACCGCCGCCCACCGACAGCATCGAATATTACAACGGCTCAACCTGGGGAACCACGCCTATTGCTCATGCGCAATTCTTCCGCGTTACCTGGCCTACCATCGGCCCACAACAGGAAGTAACGCTCACTTTCCGTGTCCAATTGCACACCAATATCCCGCTTACTGTTACCGAAATCACCAACATCGCCGTGGTAGATTCGCCCAAAACCGATCCTAAATGGTCGGAGGACCCCGACGATCCTCTCGATCCTGACACCGACACGCCAATCGGGCGCCCGCAACTCCAGTTGTCGAAATCGGCTTCTCCTGATGTTGTCCTTCCGGGCGATCTGGTCACTTACACGGTGATGTTGACCAACACCGGCACCGGTATTGCCATTGATACCGTAATCAGTGACGTGCTTCCGGCAGGCCTGACTTACGTTCCCAATACCCTCAGCATGACCTGGCCGCTGCTTGAGCTGCAGGTGACCACCCGCACCGTCACCCGGACGTCGTTGTTCGACGGTTACTTCGCCGACGATTTCGACCTGAATCCGACGCAAAACTCCGGCTATACTGGCGACGACGGCTCTTTGAGTTGGTCCAACAACTGGACTGAGACCAACGACGACGCCAACCCGGCCAGCGGGGAATTGCTGGTGGGATCTACCGCCGTCAATGCGCTTACCGCGCCGGGATACCTGGAAATGATTGATAACGATGAGGATCTTGCCAGCTTGCAGCGTGGTCTGGATCTTACGCCGTTCAGGCAACCCTTGTTACGGTTCTATATCCAGGGAACTAATACCGGTACCAGTGGGGACAATTATCGTGTCTTGTTGAATGGCGGCTCAGTAAGAAGCACCAACTATAACGGAAGTTATACAATGGTAGAACAGTCGCTCACTGCCGGAACCGGTGCGCCAGCTACGGTTGGGTTTGGCGCCGAAGCCGGGATGGACGCAGGCGACATTTATCGCATTGATCACGTTGCTGTCTATGAAGGCGACCCGGTGCGCACTGACACGGTTGTGCTCAGTTGGGAAAAGGTCGTCTACTCCACAACTGTTGCCGCCGACCCAGTCTCCTACGACCCACTCACCGGGCTTCTGGTCATCACGGATGGGATGCGCCTTCCCGCGCGTGGCGTGGTGGTGGCGACTTTCCAGGCGCAAGTTGGCAATCCCGGTTACCATACTTTCTTGACCAACACGGTCTATGTCAGCGCTACTAACTGGCTCGACGTTGCGGAATCGCCCGTAGCTACCGCGACGATTGAGGTGCTCGTTCCCAGTTTGACTGTGACCAAATCTTCTTCGGGAAGCGGAACGTTCTCGCCCGGAGATGTTCTGACCTACACGATTATCGTGGCGAATACCGGCAGCGTTGTCGCATCTGATGTCACCGTCTACGATCCGGTCCCTGCGCATACCAGTTATGTGGCGGGCAGCTCGCGGGTCAGCGTTGGCGCTCTGCCGCCGGCGCCCGCCGGCACCCCTCCCTATCTGGTCACTCCCGCCAGCGGCTACGACCTGAACCCCGGTCAGCACATGACGGTCACGTTGAGAGTGATCGTGGAAGACCCACTAACAACTGGCGTGACGGTGATCGCTAACAGCGCTTCTGTCACCAGCACCGGTATCATTACGCCGGTTCGGGACATTGTCACCGATACTTTACTCACCGGCGTCGTCACCGGCGTTGTTTACCGGGATAATAACGGCAACGGCGTCTACGATTCCGGTGTAGATACGCCGTTGAGCGGCGTGGATGTCGTCATCACCGCTGTCTCCGGCGTCACGCAGACGGTCACGACCGGCGTCAACGGGGTGTACTCAGCGACCGTGCCGGCAGGCAGCACGGTCGTGGACGTGGTCAATGCCGATTTGCCCGCCAATCTGATTTTGACGCAGGGCAGCACCGATCCTACCACCGTAAATGTGCCCGGAGGCGGCTCGGCTACGGACAACACCGGTTATGTGCCCGGAGGCACAGTTACCGGCGTCGTCTATCGCGATGACAACGCCGACGGCGTCTTTACTCCCGGTGTAGATACCCCGCTCTCCGGCATAGATGTAGTCATCACCGACACTTTCGGCATTCCGCATACCGTCACTACCAACGCCAGCGGCGCCTACACCGCCACGATTCCGGCAGGCAATGCGGTAGTGGACGTGATCAATAGCGATTTGCCTGCCGGTCTGACATTGACGCTTGGCAGCAGCGATCCCACTTCGGTGACGGTTCCGGCAGGCGGAACGGTGAGCGACAACACCGGTTATGTGCGCACCGGTCAGGTGACCGGCGTCGTCTATCTGGATGTCAACGGCGATGGCGTCTACACCGCCGGTACGGATACCCCGTTATCCGGTGTTGAGGTGGTCATCACCGACACCTTGGGGATCGCTCACACGGTTTCTACGAATGCTTCCGGCGTGTATGTGGTCACGATTCCGGCCGGCAGCGCCACGGTAGATGTCAGTGACGCCGATCTGCCGGCCAATACGGCGCTGACGACCGGCAGCACCGATCCCACGACGGTGACGGTCCCGGCAGGCGGAAGCGTGCGCGACGATACCGGTTATGTTTACGCTGGCGCTGTAACCGGCGTGGTCTATGTGGATTTGAATAACGACGGAGCCTATACTGCCGGCGTGGATATGCCGCTGAGCGGCGTGACCGTTGTCGTGACGGATGTCTACGGGACGCCGCATACGGTTACGACTGGACTGAACGGCGTGTATACGGCGACTGTCCCAGTGGGCGCCGCTGTCGTAGATGTAGACGACACCGATCTGCCCTCTGGCGCAGTTTTGGCTCCGGGCAGCACCGATCCGACTGCGGTTACGGTCACGGTGGGCGGAACGGCGTATGACAATACCGGTTACGTGGTCATTGACCACGATGGCGACGGCGTGCCCGATACGATTGATTTGGATGACGATGACGATGGCATCCCCGATACCGTGGAGGGCAGTGGCGATAGCGACGGCGACGGCGTCCCGGACTACTTCGATCTCGATTCCGACAACGACGGCATCCCCGACGTGATTGAGGCCGGCGGGACGGACGCGAACGGCGATGGCGTCATTGATGGCTATACCGACGTTGACGGCGATGGCCTCTCTGATAACGTGGACCCTGATCAGGGCGGGACGCCGCTGCCTGTTCCTGATACCGACGGCGATGGTGCCCCTGATTACACCGACCGCGATTCCGATAACGATGGAATTCCCGACGTTATCGAGGCGGGCGGGACGGATGCGGATGGGGATGGCGTCATTGATGATTACAGTGACGACGATCATGATGGGCTCTCCGACAACGTGGACCCGACACAGGGTGGAACGCCGTTGCCTGTTCCTGATACGGATGGCGATGGCAATCCTGACTATACCGACCTCGATTCCGACAACGACGGCATTCCCGATGTGACGGAGGCCGGCGGTACGGACGGGAACGGCGATGGGGTCATTGATGATTACAGCGACGCTGACGGCGACGGGCTTTCCGATAACGTGGATCCCACTCAGGGCGGGACGCCTTTGCCCGTTCCCGATAGCGATGGCGACGGCAACGCCGATTACACCGATCTCGACTCCGACAATGACGGCATCCCCGACGTAGCTGAGGCTGGCGGTGTGGACGAAAACGGCGATGGCGTTATTGATGGCTACACCGACGCCGACGGCGACGGCCTTTCCGACAATGTAGACCCGACACAGGGCGGGACGCCCCTGCCCGTTCCCGATACGGATGGCGACAGCAACGCCGACTACACCGACCTCGATTCCGACAACGATGGAATCCCTGATGTGACGGAGGCCGGCGGTACGGACGGGAACGGCGATGGCGTCATTGACGGGTACACTGACGCCGACGGCGACGGCCTTTCCGATAACGTAGACCCGACTCAGGGCGGGACGCCCCTGCCCGTTCCCGATACGGATGGCGATGGCAACCTCGACTATCTCGATATTGATGCCGATAACGATGGCATTCCCGATAATATCGAGAGCCAACCCACGGTGGGCTATATTCCCCCAAGTGGCCTGGATAGCGATGGCGACGGTCTGGACGACGCCTACGACCCGGACAATGGCGGCGTCGCGGTGCCTGTAACCAACACGGATGAAGAGGATCAACCTGATTACCTGGATTTGGATTCCGACAATGATGGGAACTCCGACCAGGACGAGAGTGAGCGCGGCGATCCGACCGGCGTGGATAGCGACGGCGACGGATTGGATGACGGATTCGATGATAATATCGGTGGATGGGTCCCCAACGATGGCATGACCGATCCTGCCAACAGTTTGGAACTGCCCGATGGCGACGGCGACGTAAATACTGGCGGCGATGTGGATTATCGCGACGCCAGTATGTGCGCAACCCCGCTCGATGACTACGAGCCGGATAGTTACTTCACCGAGGCTACTCCCATTCCTACCAACGGCACAGTCCTTACCCGTACCTTTCACATCGTCGCCGACAAGGACTGGGTCACGTTCTACGCCTCGGCCGGGCGCACCTACACCGTGACCACTCTGAATCTTTCCGCCGACGTGGATACGGTATTACAACTCTATGATTTGGACGGTAAGACGCTGCTGCTTGAGAACGATGATTACTTACTTCTCAGTGAGGCCTCGCAAATTGTCTGGATGGCGCCGCAAGACGGCTGGTACTTCGCCCGCGTCGCGCATTTCGATCCTACTTACGACCCCGGCAAGTCTATGGTATGCGGCAACGGCTACCAGATTATGGTTGTCGAATCACCCTGCAGCATCCAGACGGATTTCTACGAACCCGACGATCTGTTCACCAAAGCCGTGTGGACTCCGTCAGACGGTACGCTCCAGGAACGCACCTTTGAGCTGGTCGCTGACAAGGACTGGATCAGGTTCGATGCGGTCAGAGGGCGTGTCTACACTATCACCACCTCACGCCTGGGCTCAGCGATAGACACCATCTTGCAGGTCTACGATCGGGACGGCAAGACGCTTCTCGATGAAAACGACGACTACCAACCGGACAGCGAAGCCTCCCGCATCATCTGGACCGCGCCGGCGGATGGCGTCTACTATGCCCGCGTGACCCACTTCGATCACGCCTTTGATCCCGAAACTTCGCCGGTTTGTGGCAACGGTTACCTGGTCTCGGTCGAGACGCAATTGTGCGAGTTGCCGGATCCCTACGAACCCGACGATCATTACACCGCCGCCGTTAAAGTGATGCCCGGCGATATTTTTACGCGCTCGTTCAATACCATCGGCGACAAGGACTGGTTCGCCTTCCGAACGCTGGCGAATGAAACCTATACTCTAACCACCTTCAATTTGAGCGATGACGCGGACACGATCATCCAAATCTATGCTTCTGACGGCAAAACACTCCTGGCCGACAACGACGATTATCTGCCTGATAGCAGGGCTTCGTTCCTGGGGTGGACCGCGCCAACTTCCGGCCTGTACTACGCTCGTGTCACACACTTCGACCCCACCTACGACCCGCGCTACTCTCTGATTTGCGGTAGCCACTACACGTTCCGAATCATTCAAGATGCGTTGGGAGTCTACAAGTTTGTGCCCAATGACACCGGCGCCTTCAAACCGGGCGAAACGATTGATTACACCATCATCGTCTGGAACCGGCTCGACATGATTCAGACCCACGTGATGATCACCGACTATATTCCGGCCGATACCACCTTTGTCCCCGGCTCGATTCACACAACGCAAGGGGTGGCTCACGATCCCGATCCTCTCGTTGTGGATGTGGGAAACCTGGAAGTGGGGGGCCGGGTGACGGTTACTTTCCAGGTCACCATTGACGCTGGCGCTCAAGGCGCCATCGCTAACCGCGCTGTGGTAAGCAGCGATCAACAGGAAGCGCGCGTTTATACACCTTCGGTGATCGCGAAGCTTTACACTTATCTGTATTTGCCCTTCATCGGCAAACAGTACGGTGACTGATAACGAAAGGGGGAAAAAACCTGCGGAATGAATAACAATGAGTTACACTCGCCAACGATGACGGAAATGGGCGCAAGCCACGAGAAACTTGAAACTCTCTTGACTAAGCGACTTTGTGACTAAAGACTATCAGACTATTTTCAAAGGAGAAAGAACTATGTGTAAGAAAACACTTTGGATCATCGCGATGCTTGTCTTAGTAGGAATCTTTGCCGTTCCGGTTAGCGCTGCGCCGCTTGGCCCGTTCGACAATGCTTCTGTGCTCGCCATTAACGCCGAAACCTGCCCCTATGCCGATATGTATGAGGATGATGGGGGCGCCGCCCGGGATGATGGCTACAGCACTGCCAGCATCCTCACCACCACGGGTCAACCCGGCCATACGTTCGACCGTTGGATGGACAAAGATTGGGCGAAGTTTGAAGCAGAAACAGGTGTTATTTATACGATTATGACGACGAACCTCAGCCCGGTCTACGATCCTAACGGGTATTTCGCCGACACAGTCCTCGAACTGTACGCTCCCGATGGAATTACCCGCCTGGACTACAGCGACGACTATGCCGGCACCAATGCTTCGCGCATTGATTGGCAGGCGCCGGCGGATGGAACCTACTATGTCAAAGTGTATAACTACAATCCCGGTTACTATGGCTGTGATGTGCGCTACGATTTGGTCTTCAATCAGTTAAAACAGTTGGAGATTGCCAAAAAACCGGTGCAAAACTATGCGCTTCCGTTCCAGGCCGGACAGCACATTGCCTACACGATTGTTATCACCAACAGCTCAACGATCACGCATACCAATGTCGTGGTCACAGACACGTTGCCTTTGGGCACGGCTTATGTTTCTGGAACCCAGACGGCAATTATATCCAGAGTAACTTTCGAACTCGGCGACATGGCTCCCGCAACGGTGCGCAGTCTTCAAGTTGTCGTTGAGGTTCTTCCCGGTTTTTCGGAAATCGGCGGCAACTTCGCCGGAGTCGCCAGTAGCGTCGGTGCCGATCGCCTTCCTTACAATGTGGTTGGCCCCATCTACCCTTACCCGGATGCCGACGGCGATGGGATTCCCGACACCACTGAGTGTGCCGGCGCCGGGGGCTGTGCCACGGATACAGATCACGATGGTACTCCCGATTATCTGGACCCCGACAGCGACGACGATGGCGTCCCCGATGCCGAAGAGTGGGGTAGCAATGTCTGCCCGCTGGATCCGCAGGCGCCAGATTGCGACACTGATGGTGACGGCGTCCCCAATTATCAGGATACAGACGATGACGGTGATGGCATTCCCACTGTTGACGAAGACCCCAACGGCGATGGCGACCCCACCAATGACGACACAGACGGTGATGGCATTCCCAATTACCTGGACCCGGACGACGATGGCGATGGCGTGCCCAGCGCCAACGAATGCCCGTCCGGCTCAACCTGCCCCGACGCCGATGGCGATGGCGTCCCCGACTATCTTGACGACGACGATGACGACGACGGCATTCCTACCCATAACGAGTGTCCGAGCGGCCCGGTCTGCCCCGACAGCGATGGCGATGGTACGCCTGATTACCTGGAGGAAGATGCCGACGGTGACGGCATTTTGGATGGGAACGAGCCTAACGACACCGATAACGACGGCATCCCTGACTATCAGGAACCCAATAACGAGGATACAGATGGCGACACGATTCCCAACTATCTGGATCCCGACGATGATGGCGATGGCATCCCCACCGCGCAGGAATGTCCCAATGGCCCAACTTGCCCTGACGGCGACAATGATGGCGATCCTGACTACCTGGATGCGGACAGCGACAATGACGGGACGAATGATGGGGTTGAGTGCCCTGATCCTACCCACTGTACCGACACCGATGGCGACGGCATCCCCGATTATCAAGAGCCGGGCGGGCAGGCCGACAATACGGACGATGACGGCGATGGCATTCCTACGTCGCGGGAGTGCCCCGGCGGCCCGGTTTGCCCGGATAGCGACGGCGATGGTATTCCCGATTACCTTGACCCGGACGACGACGGCGATGGCATTCCTACCGCCAATGAAACCGGGGATACGGACGGCGATGGCGTGCCCGACTATCTGGAACCCAACAACCGCGACACAGACGGGGACGGGGCGCCGGATTACAACGACCCCGACGACGACGGCGATGGCTTGCCTACATCATTGGAATGCCCCGATGGTCCCGTCTGCCCTGACAACGATGGCGATGGCGTCCCTGACTACCTCGATACGGATGCCGACAACGACGGCATCGCCGATGCCACCGAATGCCCCAACCCAGCCGCCTGCGCCGATACGGACGGCGATGGCATCCCCGATTACCAGGAGCCCAATCATGTAGACACCGATGGCGATAGCCACCCCAACTACAACGACCCCGATGACGACGGCGACTCTTTACCTACAGCCGCCGAATGCCCGGGTGGCCCGGTCTGCGCTGATAACGATCATGACAACATCCCCGATTATTTGGACCCGGATGACGACGACGACGGGGTTCTGACTGCCGATGAATACAACGATCCCAACAACCCCAACGATGATTTCTGCGCCAACGATAGCCAGGATAGCGACGGCGACACGATACCTGACTGCCAGGACAATGACGCCGATGGTGACGGAATTAATAACTATCTGGATACCGACAGCGATGGGGATGGCATTCCCGACGAAGTGGAATATGACACCACCGGTGACGGGAAGCCGGATGACCGGGACGGCGATGGCGTGCCCAACTGGCTTGATCCTGACTATGTCGTCTACCTGCCATTCGTCGCTCGGCATACCAACTGATCGTTTTCGAGGCAAACAAAAAGAGGACAAACTTGGAGTTTGTCCTCTTTTCAGTTATAATGCCGAAGGTGGGAGTCGAACCCACATGAGCTAAGCCCGAGCGATTTTGAGTCGCTTGCGTCTGCCTATTCCGCCACTTCGGCTCGACCATAAGTATAGCCGGATTTTGGAATACGTCAAGCGATGCAAAACTCCAATCCGAACCTGGTTGACGTTATATGACAACAATGACAATCGAACGGCCCTGGGATGAAACCACGCTGATTGAGATGGCGCAGCGTGAAAACCTGGATGCTTTCAACGAGTTGGTGTTGCATTACCAGAGTCAAGTCTATAACCTGGCGCAGTATCTATTGTACGACCCGGAGGCCGCCGATGACGCCACCCAGGAAGCGTTTATCTCCGCTTATAAGGCCATTCGCCGGTTCCGTGGGGGATCGTTCCGCGCATGGTTGCTCCGCATCGTCACGAACGCTTGTTATGACGAGCTGCGCCGGCACAAGCGTCGCCGCAGTATGTCTTGGGATGATTTCGGGGATCTGGACGAGGAAGCCAATCCTTATATGGCCTCAAAAGAAGAGACACCCGAACAAGCGTTACAGCGGAATGAACTTCGCGAGTTCCTGGATCGCACATTGAGAAAACTTCCAGAGGATCAACGATTGGTGCTCGTTCTCGTAGACCGTATGGGATTTTCGTATGAAGAGGTGGCTGAAACGATGAACATACGACTTGGGACGGTAAAGTCTCGTCTGTCGCGTGCGCGTGTGCGGATGCAGGGTCTGCTTCAGGAAAAGCAGGAACTTTTGCCGTCACGGTATCGTCTATAACACCTATCGAAAAATCCGGAGGCACAATGACTCAAAAAACATGGAGCACAGTAGAGATTTCGGCCTACCTGGATGGCGCATTGGACAATAAAACGCATGCCGCCTTTGAGGCCGCGTTGGGACATGATGAGATTTTACGCCACAAAGTGGATGCGTTACGCGCAACCGTTGATTTTGTGCAGTCCGTCCCGATGCGGGAATCCCCTCGCAATTATTTGTTGACCCCCGCTATGGTAAAGCAACCTCGCCCGGTCTCCATACAGCAACAACGCCCTATGATGATATGGATGCGACTGGCGACTTCCCTGTCGGCCATTGCTTTTGTGGTCATGTTTGGACTTAATTTGCTCACTACTAATTCCGCGTCTAAACTGGCGCTCCAATCGGCGCATGACGTTGCTCCAGAGATGGTCAGCACGACGGCCAATGCCCCAATGTTAGCCAACTGGGAGGAGAGCGGGACTGCGGAGAATGCTGCGCCCGTTATGGCACCCTCTGTGCCAGAAGAGCGGGCAATCAACGGGGATTCCTCGCCGGGTTATGCGGGAGACGCTGTGGTCGGTGAGGCGGCAAGTATGGCCCCTACCGCTACTATGCAGCCTCCCCCTCAGGCGGCTGTTGACCAGGAATCGTTCAAAAGTATGGAGGCTGAAGCCACAGTTGCGGAGGCCGGCGCTCCGTCCGGGGGTAATCTCGCTATTTCGGATACCGTGAGTTTAACTCACGAGGTCTTTTCTCCAACGCCGATGCCTCTAACTGACGTCCCTTCCGCAACTCCCGAAGTGGTTGTAAACCCTGTGGTAGAAACCCCCTCAAAGCAGTGGGTCACGGCGATTTTGGGTGTGCTGACGCTTATTCTCGCATTTGTGACATTTAAGATGTCACGGCGCCCGTAACTGAATCCAATCATCCATGTCTGCAAGCCGGCAAGTCGGAATATTTGATGACTTGCCTGCTTGCAGATTTGTGGTCTATATAAGGAGCATGGAAATTAACCGGAATTTGCGTATCAAATGGCTGAAAATTGTATGGATTGCGTGGGCGCTGGTTGCTTGCGCCCCGTTTGGCTCTGCTCAATATCCCACTCCAAGAAGCGAACAAATCGTCGAAGCGGCTTCAGAAATGACCGCAACGGCGACCAGCACTTGTACACCCACCCCCACGTTAACTCCCACGCCCACATTGACCTCAACGGCAACTCGCCGACCTACGCGCACCCCCACGCCAACCCGCCGTCCGACACGGACTCCTACCCCGACTCGCCGACCAACAAGGACTCCTACCCCGGCACAAGGAACGACCACATCAGACAATCTTCGTTCCCCGCTAGGGACGCCGTCTTCGCCGCTGCCGACGCTGTCGGTAACCGCTACGGCAACGGCATCGCCGACCCTCACCACCACGCCAACGGTGTCACCGACGCTCACTGCCACGCCAACAGCATCGCCGACCCCCACTTTGGCGCCAACCGTAACACCAACGCCGCTGCCAACGCCTACTTTTCCACCTGCACCGGAAGAGCTCCATGTGCCGATTTTGATGTACCACTACATTTCGGTTCTGCCCGCAGATGCCGATGTTTACCGGAAAGATTTGACGGTCGTGCCGGAAGTTTTCGATGCACAGTTACGGTATCTCAAGGAGCAGGGCTACGCAACGGTTACTCTGGCTGATATCTACGAAGCTCTAGCTGTCGGAAAGCCCCTTCCGCCCAAACCTATCGTCCTGACGTTCGACGATGGGTACAGAGACGCCTACACGGACGCCTTGCCGCTTTTGCAGAAGTATGGGTTCGTCGGCGAATTCTTCCTTTTGGCGACGCCTGCGCATTATGAGGCCGAAGCTTATATGACCTGGGACGAGGTCAAGTTGATGGCTGACGCCGGGATGTCTATGCAGGCGCACGGACGGGATCACGTTGACCTGACCAACCGCGGGTTCGAGTTTTTGGTCTTCCAGATTCTGGGGGCTAAGGAAGCCGTTGAGGCGCACAGCGGACGTCCTGTGAGTTTTTTCTGTTATCCATCGGGACGTTATGACGACGACACGATGGCCGTCGTCGAATCCGCCGGGTATTGGGGCGCCGTCACCACCGAGTGGGGGACTGCGTTGCGATTGGATAATCGTTATGCCTGGCCACGTATTCGGATCAAAGGCGGGTGGTCGGTGGAGACTTTTGCCGAGATTATTGAAGGATTGAACCAACCTTAGTTTTCTTAGTCAGGGGGGAACCATGCGGAAGAGCCTGTTCTGGGTTATCACATTCATCGTGTTGATCTTGGCGTGCAATATGCCCGGCATCGCCGGCCCGGGCACAGGTTCAACGCCGACTCCTGCCGTCTACGTTACGATCCTGGTCGCAACGCCGACTCCAGGTGATGGTTCCCCGGCAATCACTCCTCCGGCAGACCTTACCACGACGCCTACTCCAAATCTTACCGTCACCACCACCCCTTCGGTTACGTTGACTCCAACCGGGACGCTCACCCTGACGCCCAAACCTACTTCCAAAGGCCCTACCGCCACGCCGACGTTTGCTCCGCTTGGCCCGCCGCTTGGCTTTGGCAACCCGGCATGGGAACTGGTCAGCTGGCATGAAATCGCCGGCGCCAATGACTGGGAAGGCGTTATCAGAATCCACGCCATAGGCGGCGTGCCGCCTTATCGTTATCAGGTCGAGGATAAACCGATCAGCGATAGTCTGGATGTTGTCATGCGCTGGCGACTGTGCAAGCCCATGCCCGGCACCATCCGCGTTTGGTCTGCCGATGGGCAGGAGGCTCATACTTCTATCTGGGTTTGGGAGTTGGGCTGCAAGAATTAGGTTGGCTAAGATGCATTCGTAGCCAAATTGTGGTACAATAACACGAGTTGGCAAGGTTCAGAAACCTTACCTCATCAAAATCATTGAAAACTTTGCGACAACCGGCAAATGCCGGTTTCCAAAGTCTCACCATTAGATGGCAGGAGCTAACCATGGTCAAGATACTTGTCGCCGATGATGATAGAGTGATGCTGGGATTGCTGGAGACTTTGATGGAACTCGAGGGCAATTCGGTTATCACCGTGACCCGTCCCGAACAGATTGTGCCGACCGCCCAGGCCGAAAATGTCGCAATGATTCTGATGGATTATCATTTAACCGGGGGAGATTCGATGAACGCCCTCAAAGAGCTCAAAGGCAATCCAGATCTGGCTCGCATTCCGGTGTTAGTGGCTTCCGGGATGGACCGCAAGCTGGAATGTATGGCCGCCGGCGCCGACGGGTTTATTCTCAAGCCGTTCCGCCCTGCAGCGCTGCTGGCCGAGATGCAAACGATTCTCAGTAAACAGTCAGGGGGCGTGTAACCTGCTGTTGTACTATCTCCCCGATGTAAGTGTGTTCACCCGGTGAGGTTTCCCTACCTTCGACAAATCTACATAAGAATAGAAATGGAATGACAAGAAGACGTAAGAAGAAAAGAAGACTCCCGCTCCAGGAGCAATGGTACAAAGCCGATCTTCATATTCACACTCCGGCATCGGCGGATTACCAACAGGAGCACGTTAGTTACCTGGACATTTTACAACAAGCAGAACGTCAAGGGTTGGACATCATCGCTTTCACCGACCACAATACGGTGGCCGGCTACAAGCAGATGACTCACGAGTTAGAAGACCTGGCGCTGTTGGAGCGCCTGGGGCGTTTGAACCCGGAAGAAGATAAACGCCTACAAGAGTACCGGCGCTTGCTTAACAAAATCCTGTTGCTCAAGGGATTTGAATTTACCGCCACATTTGGGTTTCACATCCTCGGTTTGTTTTCCCCGGAAATGCCGCTGCGCGATTTGGAGTTTTTGCTGCTGCAATTGAACATTGCTCTGGTCCGGCTCGACGATGGCATCACCGAAGTCGGCGCCACCAGCGATGTGTTGACCGCATACCGGCTCATTGACGAGGCCGGCGGTATCGTGATCGCCGCCCACGCTAATTCTTCCCACGGGGTAGCCTTGCAAGGTCTTAGCTTTGGCGGGCAGACGCGGATCGCGTTCACGCAGGACCCCCATTTGCACGCATTGGAAGTGACCGATCTTGAGAAGAAGGGCGGCAAGACGACGGCGCGTTTCTTTGATGGCTCCAAGCCAGAATATCCCCGGCGCATGCGCTGTATTCAAGGATCGGATACGCATCGCCTGAACCGTGACCCTAAAAATGTCAAAAACCTGGGGATCGGCGACCGCGCCACAGAGTTGTTGCTTGAGGACAAATCGTTTGTTGCGCTACGAGAGATGTTTACCGGCGATGATTTTGCCAGCACCCGGCCATATCGCCCGGAAGAAGCGCATCCTTTCGACTTTATCCAGGCTGCCCGCGAGGAAGGCCCCAACATTGTGCAGGAATTCCACGAGCAGTATGGTCGCCGGGGCGGCTATCAGGATACCATCATCGCGGATGTGTGTGCATTTGCCAATACGAACGGCGGAACGTTGTACATCGGAGTCTCCGACGATCCCAAGAAACCTCCTGTTGGCGTGGGCGCTAATCCTACTCGCCTGGTTAATCAGTTCTTGAAGGAAATCGAAGAGCGCATCAGCCCAATGCTGGACGTGAAAGTGGACGCTCAAACGACGCAGAACGTCAAAGTTTTGCGCATTGTCGTGCCTTCTGGCTCCGAACCGCCTTACACGTTGGATGAGAGCGCCATTTACATCCGCAGCGAGGCCGAAACCACCTTGGCTGTGCGTGATGAAATCGTGGCTTTGGTCAAACGCGGGACGGGCTACACCCACCCACGCCATGTCGCTGCGGTTGAGGCTTCTGCCGTCGTCGAGGCCGCGGTTGCCGCAGCTGCGCTTCCGCCTGATAGCGGAGCACAGATCGGCGCCGCTCAAGGTGTCCTGGCGCCACCCCGCACAGGGGTCGAAATCGCCAGCACGCAGGAGCAGAAGAATACGCGCTACTACACTATGCGCGATTTGCGCAACGGCAACCTGGTCAAGAACGTCACACGACGTTCGGCGCGTAATCTGTGGCGTTACGCCATTGACGAGGCCGAAAACAATCCGATCAAGCTCAGTGAAGTTCATTGGGTTGGCGACATCGGCCTATGGAAGAGCCGCAAACATAGCAATCAGACCCGCTACGACCTGGTACAGCGCCTTAAGGATGAGCTGCGTGTATATTACGGCGTCACCGAAGAAGGGCTGCACGGACCGTGGGCTGCGTTGATTGAGGAATAATCGTTATGCGTGTTTTGTCCGTATCTGAGATGCGTGCTTTGGAAACGACCACCGACATGGCCGGCCACAGTTACGCTCAAATGATGGAGATGGCCGGAAAAGGCGTGGCGCTGGCCGTGCTGCAACGTATGACCGTCAAGGGTCGCCAAATTCTGGTTCTGGTTGGGCCGGGAAACAACGGTGGGGATGGCCTGGTCGCCGCCCGGCTTTTGCAGAACGCCGGGGCGACGGTGACGGCTTATCTGGTGCGTCCACGCGACGCGGAGAAAGACGCTAACCTGCGCCTTGCCGCCGAAGCGGGTGTGCAAATTCTGGTGGAGAAATCCACTGCCAAACGGCAAGAGTTGGAGCATTGCGTCGGGCAGTGCCACGTGTTGATAGATGCGCTGGTGGGTACCGGGACGACATTACCATTGCGGGGTGTTCTTGCCGATGTGCTCGTCAAAGTTCGTGAGAGTCTGTCCGCTGCTTCTCGTAGGCCGCTGACGCTACTCAATGCGGTTCCGATCTCGGAATCGCCGCGTCCGCTCATTGTCGCCGTGGATGGCCCATCGGGATTGGATTTCGACACGGGCGCCGTGGATCAGCGCACGCTCAAGGCCCACGTAACGGTGACGTTCGCTGCGCCTAAGTGGGGGCATTTCAGTTTCCCCGGCGCCGAGTACGTGGGCGAACTGGTGGTGGCCGATATCGGTATTCCCGAAGGCATCGAAGTGCCCGATAACCGCGCCGAGGTCGCTATACCCGCGTTGATTCGGAGTTGGCTTCCTGTCCGCCCATTGAATGCGCACAAGGGGACGTTTGGCAAAGCGTTGATCGTCGCCGGATCGGTCAATTATACCGGCGCTGCGGCGCTGGCGGCGAGCGCGGCCGTGCGCGCCGGCGCCGGGTTGGTCACGTTGGCTGCGCCCAATTTGCTGCATTCTGCGCTGGCCCCGATTGTGCCGGAAGCGACCTATTTGTTGCTGCCGCACTCGTTGGGTGTGCTGGATGCGCCGGCCGTCCCGGTATTGTTAGAAAAGCTGGCGGAGTATTCCGCGTTGTTGGTGGGGCCAGGGTTAGGCCATACGCCGGAGACGACGGCATTTGTGCGCGGTTTGTTAGGGTTGACCCCAAGGAAGCGTAGCGCAGGATTCCTGGCCGAGGGGAAAACTCCGGCGCCGAGCGAACATACGCTGCCGCCGTTGGTAGCAGACGCCGATTGTCTGAATATCCTGAGCGAGATTCCCGATTGGCATACGTTGTTGCCGCCGGGCAGCATTCTCACGCCGCATCCTGGAGAAATGGCGCGATTGACGCAACTCTCCACCGAGGAAATTCAAAGCCATCGCCTGGATATTGCCCGCAAATATGCGTGCGAGTGGGGACACGTTGTTGTGCTCAAGGGTGCGTTTACACTGATTGCCGCGCCCAACGGTGAAACGGTGTTGCTGCCGTTTGCCAACCCTGGCTTGAGTTCTGCCGGTGTTGGCGATGTGTTGGCCGGGTGTATTGTCGGGTTGCGCGCGCAGGGCCTTGAGGCTTTCGCGGCAGCTGTGACCGGTGCTTATTTACACGGGCTGGCCGGGGAATTGGTCCGCCAGAGCGCCGGAATTTCCGGCATTGCCGCCGGCGACCTCGCTCGCGCATTGCCGGACGCCCGCCGCCGACTTGAATAAAAAAAGGATGTGTTTGCGGACGATCATTCGCCCGCAAACACATCCTTTGTGGTTCCTTCCGCTGCTTATTGTTTTTTCAGGCTTTGAGCGAATTGATACCCCAGTTCCTCTCCCTTGAGCAATGTTTCTGAATGAGACCCGCCGGGGAATTCCCAGGCCTCGGTTAACTCCCACTTTAGTTTCTCGGCCCAGGTCGCGATCTCGCGGCGCGCCCCTCCGCTCCACCCATAGCTGCCGAAGTAGGCGAGTTTACGGTTGTTGATCCGTTTGCGGGCCAGCATGTCCAGCGTGTGCGCCATCAACGGGAACAATTCCCCCTCGTATGTTGGGGCGCCGACGATGACGCCGCTGCGTGTGTAGACCGACGGCAAGATATAGCTTGCATGGATGTGGCGCACGTCAAAGATGTTCACCGGAACGCCCGCCCGCGCTACACCGGAGGCTACAGCCTCGACCATGCGTTCGGTATTGCCGTACATCGTACCGTAAAGCAGAGTAACCCCTGGTTCCGGGCCTTCCACCGCATATTTTGCCCACTTTTGGTATAACTCGACAATCCGCCCTGGATTTTTGCGCCAGACCAGACCATGCGACGGCGCGATCACACTGATCGGCACATTTTTCAGCTTCTCGATAGCTTTGAGAACCGGTTTGGGGAACAGCGCGACGATGTTCGCATAATACCGCAGCGCTTCACCCTCATAGAATTTCAGGTCGGCGCACTGGTCGTCGAAAATTGTTCCTTGAAGCGCGCCATAACCGCCAAAGGCATCACACGGAAACAGCACCTTGTGCGTGGTCTCGTACGTGACCATCGTTTCGGGCCAGTGCACCATCGGCGTGATAAAAAATTGCAAGGTATGAGACCCTAAATCCAGAACTTCGCCGTCTTCAACGGCCCGAACGTTTTCCGTAACTTGATAATAGTTTTCCAATAACGGCAACGCTCGTTGGGTGGCCAGAATCGTGACATGGGGGGCGATGCGGCGTAGCGTGCGGATGACGCCGGTGTGATCGGGCTCCATGTGATTGACGATGATGTAATCCAGGGCGGCGGGGTCGAACACTTCAGCAATTTGATCCACCAATGCATCGCTTTTGATGTCCTTGGCCATATCCACCAGGACTTTTTTCGCGCCGTTGATCACGTAGGCGTTGTATGAGACACCCTCATTCGTAATCGGCCAAAGCCCTTCAAACAAATCGGTTGTCCGATCATTGACGCCGATCCAATAGATACCCGGTTTTACTTCTACGGCAGACATAGAACACCTCTCAACGTTGGGATTAAGGGAAATGGGATTGGGCGCCTGGGCGGAGCAATCCCTGAATTTACAAAAGACCCGATTTTTTCCCAGGCTTGTTCTTCAAACCTGTCGGTGTAGTGGTTTGCAACGAGCCTGATTGGGAAAAAATCGGATCTCAAGACAGCAGAAACGTTTTAGATTTACTGAACAGACCAGGTCATGTCGCTGCTCAGGTCTACTTCGTATTCCTCGTACAGAGTATTGTCCTCG
Organism: Anaerolineae bacterium; assembly: GCA_034429675.1. Lineage (GTDB taxonomy): Bacteria > Chloroflexota > Anaerolineae > B4-G1 > SLSP01 > JAKQHY01. The sequence continues at coordinate 20,841 of DAOUFX010000455.1, forward strand.
CAGTCCGAGGCATTCAAGTCGAAAACGCCCGGCTCTGCAAAGAACATGCGTTGGCCGCCGGCAGGAATCTGCTCCATGTTGCCCAATTGATCGCCGCCCCACTCTTCGTTCTCGGGGGCTGAAATGTAGAGGTAGCAGATGTCGGTATCCGTGGCATTTTCGACGATGAGCCGTGTGGTCGCGCCGGACTCGCCCACTTGAACGGTCGTGGAATCCCCAATTTCCCAGGCCGTCGCAATAGCGATATCGTCACAGTTGTCCACCTCAACATCGTAAATGGTGCCACCCTCAACCTCGAAGGTCTCGCTGTCGCCGGTGGACAAAGTATTTTCCAAGAGATTGTCTCCCCAATCTTCTTGCTCGCTTGCCGTGATGTATACGGCGCAGGCATCTTCCGGCGAGGCGTTTTCGATGGTGATTTGCAACGTATCACCCGATGATGATCCTCTCGTCGCTTCTTCTGTTGTTTCAGGGGCCTCGGCAGTAGAAGCGGGAAGTTCGATACCCCACAATTTGCAGCCCATGGCGGTTATCAGTAGCAGGGCTAATACACTAAAGACTACACCTTTTTTCATGACTCTCACTCCTTTGAATTTACTAGAACACCGACGAGTTTATTATACTCGAAGGGGGGATGGCGGCAAGGCATGCAGGTGAGGTTTTATTTTTGATAGGCCCGATGCTGTTCCGGGAGACGATCTTGTCGTGAGGCGGCCCGAAAATTGGGTAGAAAGTCACTTGGATTTCTTACATTTCCCGGTACAATATCCCCGGAGTGGCAAGCCCAACTCAATATCTTACTTATTCCCAAAAAAGATAGGCGCTATTTAGCAAAGAGATCATGAACAACCAACAAAAATCCATGCGCATCGGTATTATCACCGGCGAATATCCTCCAATGGAGGGCGGGGTAGGCGATTTTACGTGTGAATTAGGCAAGGCCTTACATGGATTGGGCCACAATGTGCATGTGCTGACGACGAGCGTTGAAGATAAGCCTGATATGTATCGGGAGCACGAGATTACTGTTTATCGCCAGATCAAGCATTGGGGAGCGGGCATTCACCATCGCATTACCCATTGGATTCGAACCGTTAGACCGGATGTGGTCAACATTCAATATCAGGCGGCTGCCTACCAGATGAGCGGCAATATTGCTTTCTACCCACGGTTGCAACGATCGCGCCTGACTATACCCGTTGTCGTGACGTGCCATGATTTGCTGCCGCCCTATCTTTTCCCCAAGGCCGGAGATCTGCGTCACTGGGCCGTGCGGCAACTGACGCGGCACAGCGATGGGGTGATCGTTACCAATTATGGCGACGAAACGGTGTTGAGCCAACAGCTGGAAAACAGCGGAACTCCTCTCCGCTTTATTCCCATTGGCAGCAACATTGCGCCCGATCCGCCTGCTGGGTATACCCCTGCGCGATGGCGAGCCTCGCATGATTTTGCTCCGGGAGAGCTGTTGATTGGTTTCTTTGGTTTCCTTAACCGCAGCAAAGGCATCGAGACTTTGCTGCACGCCATTGCCAATCTCGTCCAAAAGAAAATTCCGGTGCGATTGCTTTTTATTGGCGGGCGCACCGGCAGCAGCGATGTTACCAACTTGATGTACGCCGATGAGGTTGACCGGCTCATCAAGCAGTTGAACCTCGTGGATCGGGTGCGCCGCACTGGGTTTGTCACCCCGGACGCCGTCTCAGCGGCATTGCTGGCCGTTGACCTGTGCGCGATGCCCTATCGCACTGGCGCCAGTCTTTGGCGCGGAACCCTTCACGCGGCGTTGGTTCACGGATGCCCCATCGTCACCACGACTCCGCAGGATAACACGCCTCAACTGCGCCACGGTGAGAATGTCATCCTGGTTCCGCCCGATGATGTCACCGCTCTCACGGATGCGATCTGCCGGCTGTGGGAGAATCCACAACTCCGCACGCATTTAGGCAAAGCTGCCGCGGCGTTGGCGCAGCAGTTTACCTGGGAGCACATTGCGACACAGACAGCAGAGTTTTTTGGCTCGTTGAATGGAATGCAAAACGAACCGCATGAGCAAGACTGAACGAGCCGCACTGACTGCCATCCTCGTTGCTTTTAGTGTTCTGGGCATACTTTCCAGTGTCGTTGTCCCCATCTTTGAAGCCTCCGATGAGGTGTGGCATTACCCTATGGTGGCCCATCTCGCCCGCACCTGGTCTTTGCCGGTACAACCCCTCGATCCAGGCGTGACCAGCGGCCCGTGGCGGCAGGAAGCCAGCCAACCCCCGCTCTACTACGCGCTTGGCGCTGCGCTGACAGCGTGGATTGACACCAGCGATATGGAGCAGGTGCGCCATCTCAACCCACACGTCGCCGCCGGCGAAATTACGCCCGACGGCAGCAATCTCAATCTTGTGGTTCACAACCCGGCGTTGGAACGTTTCCCCTGGAGAGGAACCGTGCTGTCCATCCATCTTGTGCGCCTGTTCTCGGTGGCGCTGGGCGCGTGGGCCGTCTACCTGACCTGGGCGCTCGTCCATGAGTTGTACGCCGATCCCCCCTGGCTTGCGCTCGCCGCCGCCGCCGTTCACGCCTTCACCCCGATGTACCTCTTCATCAGTTCTTCGGTCAACAACGACAATCTCGTCGTGCCGTTGTGCTCGTGGGCGCTGTTGTTGATGGTGCGGATGGTCAAGACTGTCGAAAGTCCAAAGTCCAAAGTCCGAAGCTATGGGCTGTTGGGCGTTGTGATCGGCCTGGGGCTGTTGACGAAGGCGAGCGCGATTGGGCTGCTGCCGCTCGCCGCCGCAATGGTGGCGTGGGAGGCGTGGCAGGGAATCAAATCGCGAATGGCAGGTGAGCGGGTCAGCGGGTCAGCGGGTGAGCGGTTGAGCGGGTCAGCGAATTCTGTTTCCAAAATCCAGGATCACGTTTCACGTTTCACGTTTCACGCTCTGCGCTCCTTACCGCGCGCTTTCCGCGATTTGCTTCTGATTCTTATCCCCGCTTTTGCCTTCTCCGGCTGGTGGTTTTACCGCAATTTTCGTCTGTACGGGGACTGGCTTGGGCTGAACGCCTTCTACGCCGTGTTGGGCACCCGCGATGTGGTCGCCGATCTGGCGCAGCTTTGGGCCGAGCGCTTCGCCTTTGCCGCCGGTTACTGGGGCAACTTCGGCGGGCTCAATGTGCCCATGGCAGGCTGGCTTTACACCGTTCTCAATGCTTTGGCGATTCTCGCAGCCGTCGGTTTGATTGTGCGATTTGTGCTGTGGGCTGTAGGTTATGAGTCGAAAGTCGAAAGTCGGAAGTCGAAAGTCGGCGGCCCGGCCCAATCTAAAATCCAAAATCCAAACTCCAAAATCCAAACTCGTCTCTGGCCTTTTTCCTGGGATGGCCTCACGGCTGCCCGCGCGCTCGCCTGGGCCTGGCCGGCGGCCGTCTTCGTCTCGTGGATACGCTGGGCGACGATTACCTGGTCTTCGCAGGGCCGCCTCATCTTCTCTGCCATTCCGCTGTGGAGCCTGGCGCTGGTGATGGGGTTGCGGGTGAGCGGGGGAGCGGGTGAGCGGGTGAGCGAGTCAACGGGTGAGCGAATCACGAATTACGAATTACGAATTACGAATTATCTTTCACGTTTCACGTTTCACGTTTCACGCTTCACGCCCTATTTGTTTCCCGGTTTCCTCTTTTCCCTTTGCCTCGTCGCTTTGCCTCTGTGGATTGCGCCGGCGTACACGCCGCCGGGGCCGGACGGTTTGCTGACGAGTTCTCCATCCTACGTTGATTTTGGCGGCGTCCTGCGCCTGGTTGGCTTCAGCCTGGACAGGCAAGCTGCTGCCCCCGGAGATACGGCCGATCTGACGTTGGAATGGGAATCGTTGGCGCCGACCCTCGCCGATCACAGTTTTTTCGTCCACGTTCTGGGTGAAGGTGGACGTATCATCGCGCAGCGCGATACATTCCCCGGACGCGGGCTGCTCTCGACGACGTGGCTGGAGCCGGGCCGCCGGTGGGTTGAGCATTACAAGATCGCTATCCCCGCGCTGGCCTACTCTCCCGACGCGCTGACGTTTGCAGTGGGGGTCTACGAAACGGTGAGCGGCGAGCGCCTGCCGGCGCATGTCGCTAAGCCCTCCGCCGCCGGGCCTGACGACGCCGTTTTCACCGTCACGCTCGCCGGCGATGCGGCGACCTTCGGCGCCGCCCGGCTGGTCGCGACGCCGTTGCCGGAGGTGCATTTCGGCAAAGGCATGGCGCTGACCGGCTACGACTTGAGCTCGCTTACGGTCGCGCCCGGCGCAACGCTCACGGTGACGCTTGACTGGCGTTGCCTCGTACCGGTTGCGGGCGACTATACCATCTCCGTCCAGCTCATTGACGATCAATGGCGCAAGGCCGCCCAATCCGACGCCTGGCCGCTCGACGGCGCCGCGCCCACGTCTTCCTGGCAGCCCGGCCAAACGCTCACCGAGGCGCGCGCGCTCGCCATTGCCGCCGATGTCGCTCCCGGCGTCTACGATCTGCGTCTGGCCGTCTACCGCGCCGACGAAAACGGCGAACTGGAACATCTCCCCATCGTTTGGGAGCCGGGCCAGATGCCTGCCAAATCGGTGACGCTGACGCGGGTGCGGGTGGGCGAGTGAGCGGGGAAGCAGGGCAGCGAGTGAGCGGGGAAGCGGGTGAGCGAATTACGAATTACGAATTACGAATTACGAATTATCTTTCACGCTTCACGCTTCACGTTTCACGTTCCATCTCCTCTCTCCAAAATCCAAACTCCAAAATCCAAAATCTAAAATCCCTGCTGTTTCTTGCCGCCGTCGCCTTGCTTTTCTTCTGGCCGGTGTGGGTGATGGCCTATCGCGTTCCGGTCGGCGGGGGGGATTTGTGGGGACAACTGCATCCGGTGTGGAATTACGTCGCGGCGTGGGTGCGGCGCGGGGTGTTCCCGCTGTGGAGCACGCAGATGCTGGCCGGCGACCCCATCATTTCCGAGCAGCAGTACGGGCTGCTCAACCCGCTGAACTGGCCGTTATTCCTCTTCAGTCCCATACCGCCCTTTTTGATCTCGCTGCGTAGCATCTTTTCCGTCTGGCTTGCCGGCGCGGGCATGTACCTCTACGTGCGCCGTTCGCCGGTCTGGCGATTGCCACAGGCGGCGGCGTTGATTGCCGCGCTGGCTTACATGTTCAGCGACCCTTTCGTCGTGCACCTGGGGCATCCCCAATTCAACGACACGATGGCGTGGCTGCCCTGGTGCTTGCTCGGCATTGACCACGCCATGCGCCGCCGTGCTGCCATCCCGTGGGCCGGAGCGGCGCTCGGCTGTCTGCTTCTCGCCGGGCACGGGCAGGCGGCGTTGTACGCGGGCGTATGGATTGCCCTTTACAGCCTATGGCAATGCGCAGAAGGCGCGCTCAAAGCCCGGCGCGCCGGGTTAGCCCTTCCCACTCCCCCCTCTGTGCCCTCTGCGCTCTTTGTGGCTCTGAAACGCGCCGGGCGTCTGGCGTTGGTCGCGTTGGTGGGTGCTTGCATCGCGGCGCCGGCGGTATTGCCCGGCCTGGAACGCCTCCCCTTCACCGAGCGCACCGCCGTCCAGCAGTCCGGCGCCGCCGAATACGAATTCCCGCCCGCGATGTGGGTGGATTTTGTCGCCCCTGCCTTTCACGGGCGCGGGATCAGGACTTTCTGGCCGATGTGGGACAGAGTCGAGAGCGGTTACGTCGGTTTTGTGACGCTGGCGCTGGCGGGATTGGGGCTCGCTGCGCATCTGCGGCGGCGCTCCACCTGGTTTTTGGTGGCGCTGGGCGCCGGCGTTTACCTTTTTGCGCTCGGTTCCCACGGCCCGATCTATCCCCTGCTGAGCACGTTGCCGCTCTTCAACGCGACCTGGAAAACGGCGCGCATCATCTACTTGCTGTCTTTTTGCCTGGCGCTTGCCGGGGGGCTGGGCGCAGCGGCGCTGATGCGCGCGCGCCGGTCGCCGGTTCTGCGCTACGGATTCTGGTTCTGGGCCGGGTTGCTTGTGCTCGCCGCCGGGTATTTGTGGCTGCGCGCTCCCGTCTGGACCGCGGCCATCCCCAAAGCGAAGGCGCAAGCCCCCGCCTTGAACGGCCTGCGCTTCGCGGCGATCGTGGGAGCCGGGACGGCGCTGCTCGGCGGCGTTGCCCGCCGGCGCTGGGGACGCGCGGCGCTCGTGGCGCTCCTCGCCGCCGAAATGGTCGCCGCCGGCGCGCTGGCCGACGCCGAGAAGTTGCCCCGCGCTGCCGACGATCCTCACGCGGCCGCCATCGCCTATCTCAAGGCCGATCAGGGCTGGTTCCGCGTGGACGTGGACGGCGACGCGCGCGGCCTGTGGTCGCCCGCAGCGCTGATGGCCTCCGGGTTTGACGTGCCGCAGGGAACCGGCAACCCGATGGAGCTGGTGGCTTATACGCAATTTTATTGGGCGGTTCCTTTCAAAGGGGCGCCGGTCTACCAACTGCTCGGCGCGAAGTACATCGCCGTCTCCAAGGGCGCGTTGCCCGGCGGCGCGGGCATCTGGCCGGTGTTCTTCGACGACCCGCTCATTGATCTGCACCTCAACACCAACGCGATGAATCGCGTGTGGCTGGTCTACCACACGCGCCCGGTTCAGACGCTGGAGGAGGCGTATGCCGTCATCTTCGCTCCGGATTTCCAGCCGACGCATACCGTCACGCTGTTGAACGGTCCGCGGTTGGAACGTCAGGGGCAGGGGACGATTGAGCTGTTGGCTTACGGTCCCAACCGGATTTCCCTCACCGTTGACACGTCCGAACCGGCGGTGTTGACGCTCTCCGATATGCTCTATCCCGGCTGGCAGGCCACGGTGGACGGGCAGCCGGCCCCGATCTACACGGCCAACGGCCTCTTTCGCGGCGTAGTGATGCCGGCGGGACGCCATCGCCTGGAGATGCGCTTCTCCCCGCGTTCGTTGCGGCTGGGATTAGGCCTTCTGGGGATGGCCCTGTTGGGGATCGGCGCCGGCGTCCGGTTACAAAGGCGCAAGAAAATACCCCCTTCTCCTGCGTTTTGAGGTACAATGGCCGGGCAAAACCGGTTTTTGGGAGTAACTGTACAGGCGCATTAAGATTTCACCGCAGAGGTCGCAAAGGCCGCAAAGGCCGCAAAGATTTTTTGTGTTTTCTCTGCGAACTCAGCGTTCTCGGCGGTAAAAGAAAGGCATGCCTGTAAAGTCATTTTTGAAAACGGCTTGGGTTAGAACAAGGATGAAACCTAAACATCAAAGACTGCTATGGGCCGTCGTCGTGATTGCTCTGTGCCTGGGCGCTTTTGGATTGCGCGCCTGGGAGCTGGGCCGCGCCGAGCTCACCTTTGATGAGGTCGCCACGGTGTTCATCGCCCGGCGCGCGCCGTTGGACGTGTTGCGCTACGTGATGGGCGCCGTCCGCGAGCACCCGCCGCTCTACTACGTGGGGATGTCCCTGTGGTTCCGCGCCGCCGGCCAGACCGAGTTTGTCGTGCGCTACCCGTCCGTTCTCGTCGGCATCCTTCTCGTCGCGTGGGGGGTGCGTCAGGGACGCCGGTGGCTGGGAAAGGTCGGCGGCTGGTTCAACGGGGCGCTCCTCGCTCTCCTGCCGCTGAGCCTGTGGGCCGGCCGCACCGGGCGGATGTATTCCCTGGTGATGTTGCTGGCGCTGTTGACGCTCGACGCCTGGCGCCGTTGGGCCGAACGTCCCACCTGGCGGCGTTGGGGCGTTTTCATGGGGCTGACCTTCGCCGGCGCGTTGACTCACTACTTTCTGGCGCTTTTGTGGGCCGTGGAGGGCGGCATGCTGCTTTTCACGCCTCGCCAAACCCGCCGGATTCGTTGGGTCTGGCTGGCTACCACCGCCGCCATTGCCGTTGCGGTTGTGGGTCTGTCGTGGCTGTCGCCGGGGATGCGGCTCACGTTGCTGTCGGTGTGGCGCAGTTTCCCGCTCCGCCAGATCCGGTTGGCGCAACTGAAATCCCTGATCACCGAGCTCTATCTGTACTGGCTCGATCCGGCCCGCTTTGTCATGGTTCTGGCGGCGCTGGCCCTGACGTTGCTCGGCTGGTTCTGGCTGTGGCGCAAAGACAAGGCTTCCGGTGGATTGCTCGCCGTTTGGGGACTGCTGCCCATCGCCATCATGAACTTTGTGCCGGTTGACCTCAATGCCCGCTATCTCATCATGGTTTTGCCCGCCATCACGTTGGGACTGGCTGCCGCCATCACCCTGAGCCGCCCGTGGCCGCTGCGACCGGCAGCCGCCTGCGCCATTTTGCTCGCTTGTCCCTTGAACTGGCAGCAGGTTTATCATCCACTGGAGGGGACGTTCGCCGCGCAGACCCGCTTTCTTCACGCCGCCGTCTGTCCCGGCGACGCTGTGATGTTGAACGGTCCCTGGCCGGATTTGCTTTTTCAATATTACCCCTTGCCCGTCGCAATGCCGAAATACCTGATGCCGGCGGCGGCGCCGCCGGGCTTCGACGCCGCGGTAGACGTCCCCCGCCTGGAATCCATCATGGCCAATCACACGCGGCTCTGGGTTTATTACGGCGCCATCAGCGCCGCCGACCCGCAGTACGCGACCAGTCGCTGGCTGGCCGAGAACGCCTATGTCGTACATCATTTCAAGAGCATGGCGCTCTACCTGCCGGACGACGCGCCCATGACGCCGGTGCAAACCGCTGTCTCCTACGGCGAACCGCTGACGTTGCTTCAGGCGGCGGTGGACCGGCAGACTGTCGCCGCCGGCGATACCTTGCGGGTGGAATTGCTCTGGGAGCGTCTGCGCATTCAGACCGAACCGGTTTTGACCCTGGCGCTGCGCGACAAGAACGGCGCCGTCTGGCTCAGCCAGCAGTTCGATACGGGGCCGGCGCGTCACGGCGCGCTTTCCCTGCCGGCGACGTGGGCCGACCGGCGCGGCTTCTGGATCGAGCCGGGCGTCCCGCCGGGAGACTATCAGCTGGCGTTGCGCGTCGAAACGCGGGGCGCCGTTGACCCGACCGGCGATGGTTGGCTGCCGTTGACCGCCATCACGGTGACGCGCGCCATAGCTTGCGCGGCCAATCTGGAAGAGGCTCTGCCCAATGTGAGCGACCTTCACGCGACTTTTGGGAATCAGGTGTCGCTGGTGGGGGTGGAGCCCTGGGGCGACAAGGTCATGCAGGGATACCAGGGTGGCCTACGCCTCTGGTGGAAAACCCAAACGTCGCCGGGAACGGCGCGCTTGAAGGTGCGCCTGGTCGGGGCGCGTACCGTGGACGTAGGCGACTTCGCGCCGGGGCCGGACTTCTATCCCGCCGAAGCCTGGCAGCCCGGCGACATCGTCCGGCAAGGCGTGTACTTCACCCTGCCCGACGACCTCCCTGCCGGGCGCTACCACGTCCAGGCGCAGTGGACGGATGGGGATGGCCAGGCTCAGGCCGTGAGCGGCGAGCGCCGCGCGCTCACCGGGAGCGAGCGTTGGCGCGGCAGCCGTGTTTCTTTGACCGGCGAATGGGCCGACGTGTACGTGTTGCAGGTGGAGTCGCGCGACCGCAGTTACGCGCCGCCGCTGGCGCGCCAACGGGTGGATGTGCGCTTCGGCGACGTGATGCGCTTGCGCGGCTATCGCCTGAGCCGGACGGCGCTCCGGGCCGGGGAGTCCGCCGAGTTGACGATCTATTGGCAGGCGACGCAGCGCCCCACGCGAATTTACGCGGCGTTCAATCACCTGCGCACCGTGGACAATCAGGTTTTGTGGCGGCAGGATTCCTGGCCGCAGGGCGGGCTCTACACCACCAACCACTGGCTCAAAGGCGAGGTGGTCGCCGAACAGTACCCGCTCACCGTCCCGGCAGATACCCCGCCTGGGGAGTATCCGCTGTACGTCGGCCTCTACACCCCCGACGACGGCCAACGGCTTCCGGCAGCCCATCCCAACGGCGAGCGTTATCCCAACGACGAGGTGGTTCTGCGGACGATTGAGGTGACGCCGTGAGCCGCCGCCCACGCCCGGCGAACCCCGCCGGCAGGCGGCGCATCTACTGGGGCGGATTGCTGATCCTGCTGATCGGCAGTCTGCTGCGGCTGGGCGCTTTCGACGAGGCCGTCATCGCCGGCGATCAGTCGGCCATCCTGACCGTGGCCGTTCACACCGCGCACTTCCGCTATTTCCCGCTGGTGGGAATGAAGTCTTCGGTGGGCGTGATGCAGACCGGGATTATCCCCCTGCTGGCGGCTCTTCCTTTGATGATCGTCAACCGCGCCATTGCCGTGCGCTGGTTTTTTGCGGCGCTGGATTTCCTGGCGCTCGCCTGGCTCTACCGCGCCGTCGGGCAGACGTGCGGGCGGCGGGCGGCGTTTGTCACGGCGCTGCTCTACGCCGCCAATCCCTGGATCATCGAATTTGTGCGCACCATCTGGTACCAGACGCTCATCCCGACGTTTGCGACGGTCGCCTTCGCCGCCTTCCTGGGCGTCCTGGCCGCGCGCAAAACGCCGCCCGCGTGGATGCTGGCCCTGGCGCTCGTCAGCACGACGCTGATGGGGATGGCGCACCTGGCGGCGCTGCCCTGGGCGGGTCTACTGTTTGCGCTGGGGCTGATCCTGGCCTGGCGGCGCAGGGTGTGGGGCGGATTTTGGCTCGGCGTTGGGTTGAGCGTGGTGATCGTGTTGCCCTATTTGATCTACCTGGTCCAATCCAACTTCGGCGACGTCAGAGCCATGCTGCAAACCGGCAGCCACGGCCAGATCTGGAACACGGCGGCGTACCGGCTGGCCCGCGAGCTATTCAGCGGCGCGAACCCCGTCGCCAATGCGCACGGCAAGCTGTGGGACAATTCCGTGATCATGTGGAAATCCGCCGACGTGTGGGTGACGGCGCTGTTCCTCGTCGCGTCCGCGTGGCACATTGCGCGCGGCATTCGCCAACGCACGGTTTCCCCTGCGCCGGCTTTCGCCCTCATCTGGGCCTTCGGCGTCCCGGCGCTGTTTCTGAAATCCGACGTCCACCTGCAAAACTTCTATCTGCTCGCGATTTTCCCCGCGCCGTTCGTTCTGATCGGGCTGTGGATTGAGGATTGCGGCAGGTTTCGTCGCGGTAGCCGTTGGCGTGTTCCGGCCAGGGCCGTGGGGCTTTTGGCGGCGGGCTGCCTGTTGCTGATCGCCGCCTGGTGGAGCAGCCTCTGGGTGGTGCGAATCCGATTGGAAGCGCAGGGACTCCTCGACCGGCCGGTGCGCGCCTGGCTGATGGACACGACCGGCGCAGTCATCCAACGGTATCTGGAAGAGCAGCCGCAGCGTCAGGTCATCATTCTGCCCGATTTCACCGGCGACGTTTCGGCTTTCGATTGGTTGCGCGACTACGCCAACAGCGACGCCGTGCGCGTCGCCCCGGCCGGCGTGGGGATGATCATCCCGGCGGGCGAGACCTGCTATCTGCCCGGCCCCGGCGTCTCTACCGACGTCCTGGCGCCCGTCGCCAACCGCGCCACTTTGCGCCCGGAGATGACCATCCCGGCGAATCCACCCTGGTCTTTCTATTGTACGCCGCCGCGCGAACCGCTCCCGGCCCCGGCGGCGACGTGGGCCAACGGCCTGGAACTGCTCGACACCACCGTCGCCGGGGACTTCGTCGCCGGCGGCACGTTGTCCATCACCCACCGCTGGCACTACCGCGTCGTCGAATCCCGCGAATATCACCTGTTCAACCATCTCCTTCTCGGCGAAGCCCTCGCGGCGCAGATAGACGGGAGCGGCGTTCCCACGCCCTACTGGCGCGACGACGACGTCCTGATCACCCATTTCGTGCTGCAACTCCCCGAAACTCTGACGCCCGGCGACTATCGTCTGGCCGTCGGCGCCTACACCTGGCCGGAGATTCAGCCGGTGCTGCTGACCGATGGGCAGGGAGGGTACACGGTGGCGCGGTGGACGGTGGCCGGGGAATGAGGCAAGGGGAAGAATCATGAATCATGAAAGCGGATCGGCGGGTGAGCGGGTGAGCGGTTCAGCGGGTGAGCGGGTTGGCGAATTACGAATTACGAATGACGAATCACATCCCTCACGTTTCACGTTTCACGCTTCACGTCTTCTCCCCACGTTGTTGCTCCTCGTCTTCTTCGCCCTGGGCATGGCGCAGGTGCGTCGCGCTTCGATCACGTTTGACGAGGGGCCGCACCTGGCGATCGGTTACGCGACGTTGCGCACCGGCGATTTTCGGCTGCAACCCGTCCACATTCACCCGCCGTTGGCGAATGTGCTCGCCGCCGCGCCGCTGCTTCTGCAGAACGACCTGCCCGATCCCCGCGCGGTGGACGGCTGGGAGATCGCCAGCCTTTCGGCGATCACCGACGCCATCGTGTGGCAATACCCGCACCCCGCACGCCTCGCCGTCGCCGGGCGCACTCCCATGCTGCTGCTCGGCGTGCTGCTCGGCGCGCTCGTCTACCGTTGGGCCAGGGATCTTGCCGGCCACAAAGCCGGGCTTCTCGCCCTGACCCTTTACGCTCTCGATCCCAATCTCATCGCGCACAGCGCGCTCATTACCACAGACGCCGCCGCCGTCTTCTTCATCGTCGCGACGCTGTATGCGCTGAAGAGAGTTACAAGTTTCAAGTTGGTTAGTGCCTTAAGGTATTCGCTGCGCCTGACGTCAAGACGCCCCCCCCTTAATCCCCCCCAACGGGGGGGAATGCGCGCGATAGAGTCTTTCTTCCCCCCATTGGGGGGAATTAAAGGGGGGAACTTGCTCAAATACGCTGAGACAAACTATGGCGAATACTTTATGACAGTAACCAAGTTTCAAGTTGCAGGTTACGGAGCGGTGGGGGTTTTGTTGGGATTGGCGCAACTCGCCAAAGTTTCGGCGTTGCTGCTCGTTCCTGTCGTCGGGCTGATTGTTTTTGTGGAGGCTTTCTACAGGGCGCAAAGCGCAAATAGCAAATTACAAATTGCAAATAGCAAAGGGCACTTTGCCCTTTGCCCTTTGCTATTTGCTATTCGCCATTCCCTGCTCGTTTTTCTTCCTGCTGCCCTCGTTCTCTGGGCCGGGTATCGCTTCCAGATTTTGTCTGTGCCGGGGTGGCCGTTTCCGATTCCTGCCGGGACGCATTTTCTCATCTTCCAATCCCTTTATGCTCACTACAATCTGGGACACCCCACCTTTGCTCTGGGGCAGGTCAGCACACACGGCTGGCCCTGGTACTTTCCCTTCGCTTTCCTTATTAAGACTCCGCTGCCGACCTTGCTGCTGGGGTTGGGGGCCGTTGTCAGAAGTTGCAAGTTGCAAGTTGAAAGTTACAAGTTGGAAGTCGAAAGTCGAAAGTCGAAAGTCGAAAGTCGGGAGTTGGGGGTTGCAAGTTCCAGGGTGCAGGTTACAAGTTTCAGATTTCCTATTTCACGTTTCAAGTTTCACGTTTCAAGTTTCACGTTTCACGTTTCACGTTTCATCTCCAAAATCCAAAATCCAAAATCTAAAATCCAAAATCCGGCTTTCCTCTGCCTTTGGCTCTTTCCCTGCCTTTACCTCGCGTCCAGTCTCTTCAGCAGCGTCAACATCGGTTACCGGCACCTGCTGCCGTTCCTGCCGTTTTTGTATATTGGGATTGGGGCGGGGGCTCGCCACGAATGGAGCGCGAATACACGAATGGGGAAGAGCGAGTCAGCGGGTGAGCGGGTCGGCGAATTACGAATGACGAATCACGAATCACGGCTTTCACGCTTCACGTTTCACGTTTCACGTTTCACGCTTCACGCGCTGCTTCTCTGGCTTGCGGTGAGCGCGTTCCGCACGCTGCCTTACCCGTTGACCTTCTTCAACGAGTTGGCCGGCGGCGCGCGGAACGGGTATCGCTATCTGGTGGATTCCAATCTGGATTGGGGACAGAATCTGTGGGATTTGCAGCGTTGGCTGGCGGACAACGGCGAGTCTCACGTCTTTTATGCGCACTATAGCCCGGCTCGTCCTCAGACTTACGGCATTGACGCCGACTTCCTGCCGCCCGATCCGCGCGCCGTGAATTTTGCGCCGTGGCATCCGGCGCCCGGTCTCTATGCCATCGGTGCGACGGTGCTGCAAGGTCCGTACTGCCCCGATCTCAACACGTACGCCTGGTTCCGCGCCCACGAGCCGGAAACGCGCCTGGGCCATGCGTTGTTCGTGTACCGCGTCCCCGACCGCCCTGCGCCCGCCTGGGTTGCCCTGTGCAACCAATCCGGCGTCGGCGCCGACGCCCTCGCTGCCAACCTGGGCGCCGACGTTGAGCGCGTCCTCTGGCTGGATTGTACGAACGTGCAGGTTTATCCCACCGCCGGCGCGCCGGGCTTGTACGTCACGCGCGCCGGCATCCCGCCGCTGGCCGGCGCTCTCGACGCGGCTCTGCGCGACGACGCCGGACGGGGCACCGTCGCCGTCTATCGTGTGGAAACTGCGCCAAGCCCTCAGGTAGCGCTGCCGGGCGCTCAGTTCGACGGCCCGCTGGATTTTGTGGGATACACCCTGCCGGACGCCACGACTCTGTGGACTTACTGGCGCGTGCGTGAAATCCCTGACCGCCCGCTCTCCTTGATGGCGCACCTCATCGCGCCCGATGGGACCGCAGCCGCGGTCGGCGACGGGCTGAGCTTCCCCGTCGAACAGTGGCGCCCCGGCGATTTGATTGCGCAGCGTCACGACTTTGGGTCCGCACCGCCTGGCGCAATTTCCGGCTATTCCCTGCAAATCGGCGCTTACTGGTTGGACACGATGGAACGCTGGCCGGTCAGCCGCGCCGGCGGCCAGATAACGGACAGCTTGCTGTTGCCCCTTGAGGAGACGCCTTCCCCATGAAACGAAGCCTTTCTTCTCTCGCGCAGCGCGCTTTGGCGCTTCTTTTATTGTTATTCTTCTTTGCCGAACTCATGTCCGGCGTCAACGCCCTATCCCTGACCTACGACGAGCCGATTTACATCGGCGTGGGGTATGCGGCGTGGCTTACGCGCGATATGGCGTGGAGCGGCCATATCGGCCACCCGCCGCTGATCAATTTGCTGACCTCGTGGCCGTTGCTGCTCGGTCGCGACTTGCCCGACCCCCGCACCTTTCCCCAGTGGGGCACCTCGGATGTGCTGACCTTTGCGCGCGACTTGCTTCCACGCCTGGGCCTGGATCGCAGCACCTTTGTCACCCGCGTTCCCGTTATCTGGATATCGGTCCTGCTCGCGGCCCTGGCCTACCGCTGGTCGTGTGAGATCTGGCGCAAACGCGCCGCCGGCCTGCTGACGTTGACGCTGCTCGCGCTCGACCCGACCGTTCTGGCGCACGGGCGTCTGAATTCCACCGATATGGGATTGGCTGCGTCGGGATTCTTCACGGCGTATGTGCTCTCGCGCTATTTGAAAAAACCGACGATTTTTCGGACCGTTGCCGTCGGCCTGGCCGCCGGATTACCCTTGAGCTCGAAAGCTTCCGGCCCGTATTTCGTCGGCATCGCCGGATTGTGGCTCTTTTTCTGGGCGATCTACGCCTGGCGTAAGGAAAAGGGCTGGTTTCTCAAGATGACCCTCAGCGGGTTTGCCTGGCTCTTCCTGGCCGGCCTGGTGTTGTGGGGCGCCTATCTGTTCGAGTGGGACGCCATCCGGCCCGGCGGCATCCAGGTCCCCGCCGCCTCACACTGGCGCGGTCTGAGTTACATCAACGACTACATGCAAAGTGGGCAGACGACGTACTTCTGGGGCAGCCTGTACAAAGAGACCCATCCCTGGGCCTATTTCCTCGTCGGATTTTTGAGCAAGACCCCCGTTCCCATCCTCATCGCTTGCTTGCTCTCTTTTCTTGGCGTCGCCCGGCGTGGTTTCGATTGGCCGTGGCCGCGGCCCGACCTGCTCGTCGTGATTTCGGTGCCGTTGGGCTATGCGGTTATCGCCACGATTACGGCTCTCCAGATCGGACAGCGGCATTTGCTGCCGCTCTATCCCTTTGTCTTCGTCCTGTGCGGGTGGTTGGCAACGCTGAAGTTGCCGCACCGGTGGCGACTCCCGGCGCACAGCCTCGGCCTTCTGCTGCTCGCCTGGCTGGTGTGGGGGACGCTCGCGGTGCAACCCAACGAGCAGAGCTACTTCAACGAGCTTTTCGGCGGTTCGGATCGGGGACACCGGATTCTTGCGGATTCCAGCGCCGACTGGGGGCAGGCGCTCAAAATGGCGAAGACCTACAGCGAAACCCAGGCTCTCAACCGGCCTTACCTGGCGGCTTTTTCTTCCGTTGACCCGGCCACTTACGGCCTCACGTTCACACCTCTGCCGCCGACGCTCAATGCTCCGATTACCATGACCGCCCCTTTCAACCCCGCCGAAGGCGTTTACCTGATCAGCGCAGTTCCTCTGCACGGGCTGTGGCTATCCGACCCGGACACTTATGCCTGGTTCCGTTATCGCGAGCCGGAGACGGTGGTGGGACATGCCATTCACGTCTATCGCGTTACACGCCCGACTCCCGCGCCGACGTGGGTCGCGCAGTGCGCCGACGCCCCTCCGCAATACATTCTGATGCCGGAGCAAATCGGCGCGGGGTTTGGCGCGACCGGCCTGCGCACGCTCTTCTTTGACTGTGCCCAGAGCTGGGTGTACCCGGCCAACGATCCGGGATGGTATGTCCTGCCGGGCGACGCACCGCTTGCCCCCTGGGCGCAGCAACGCCTCCAGACCGCGCGCCTGAGCTACACCCAGGGAGAACACTGGTCTCACCACGCGCTCAGCATCTATCTCGACGAACGGAACGAAGCGCCACAGCCGGAACACGCTCTGCGAACCGGGTTCTCCGGCCCGCTTCTCTTCTTGGGCTACAGTCTCAACCGGCAGCGCGATACGCTCGAAATATATACCTATTGGGAGGTCACGGCCTTGAGCGGACGCCCGCTTTCGCTGTTGGCGCATCTGGCAAGAGCGGACGGCAGCGTGGCGACGGTCAAAGATGGATTGGGCGTGCCCATCGAATACTGGCAGGTTGGCGACGTGATCGTCCAACGTCACGCCTTTTCGGTTCCTGATGAGGCTCCGGCAGAGGCATCGCTCTTCTTTACCGGCGGCTATTGGCTGGATACGATGGAACGCTGGCGCAGCGAAACCGGCGAGGACGCCATCACGCTGAAGATTGATGCGCCTTGATTCTCGGAATGGCGATTAGCCGTTAGTAATCGCTAACCGCCATGCGCCACGGCGATAAATCGCCGTTCTACAGGCTCACGCCCCGTAAACGGGGCTTCCGGAAGCCCGCTTCAGCGGGCGTGGTTCCGTAGCGCGGGGTTGACGCCTACGGCGCGGCAGGCGAAACGACGATCCACGTGTCCGCCTGTTTTTTCAGCGATACGTCTTGAAGATGTAGAAAAGCGCCGTTGGCATCTTGCCGGTACATGCCGATGTTGATGAGGCTGGGAGAACGATCCGTGGGAATTGTCAAGAGGTGATCCTCACGGATGATTTCGTTAGGGAGCCATTTCGTGGTGGGGAACCAGCCCACCACCGGGGCGCGATAATCGCTTTGAGCGACCAGGTCTTCAGCGGCGACAATCGCATCCTTGTCGCTGACGTGCACGAAGGTGCTGTAATCGGCCGAGGGCGTCTGCGTGGCCGTCCAGTAGAGGACGACGTCCAGGCCCGCTTGCCCGCGCGTTCGCACTTCCCAATGGTCCAGCACGACCCCGTCGCCCACGGGAATTCCCTCGCCGGTGGGCGGTTCTAGTGGCTCTGAAGTTATCATCAGCATTTCCGGCCCCGCGGACGTTATCCGCAAAGGTGATCCTATCCTTTTAACCCACCAGTCCCATCCAAAGACGTACAGGGCGCTGAAGTGCGTATAAACGCGGCGCGCCGAGTTCGCCGCCAAAGCTCCGAAATTGGCGCGGTGATCCACGATGCGCCACTGCGCCATGCGCCCCTCAACCCTCTGCGCATACGCCAGTGAGAAATAATCCCCACCCCAGGGCGCCATCACGATGGCGTCGTCGGGCGCTTCGGTTTTTTCGACCGTCGCTGTGTAGGTTACGCCGCTGTAGTCGCGCGTGAGGAAAGTCACGAATGGCCCATTGTGAACCGCCAGCCAGACGCTCCAGCCCAGGCAGATCGCGCTCGCCACATTCTGCCAGGGCGCTTTGAGGGAGCTCGCGCCGATGGCCAGCAACAGACACAGCGCCAGCATCGCCCCCATTAGCGTGGCCTGAAGCAACACCGAATTGCTGAAAAACACTGCGAAAAGTATGCAACTGAGGCCGGCGCCTCCCACAAACCAGGTCGCTGCCCGCGTTTGCTTCATCCATGCGCCACGGATGGTCGCCAGGCCGATGCCGATGGCACCGGGCAGCGTGAAGTCTGTGACGAGGACTCGCCCAACATCCCGAACCGCCATCCATAGCGCGGACAGGGTCAGGTTGGGCTGTTGCAGGTCGGCGACTTCTTCTCCCAGGAAAATTCGCCGGAATCCCTGCCATTCGTTGGCGCGGTCGTAGTTCCAGGTTGACCCCAGCGATATGCGCAGGGAGATATCCAGATACGGGAGAAACCCGGCGGCAAAGCACAGCGCGGCGATGGCCAACCAGCGCGGGAAGGATTTTGACCGTAAGGCGTTCGGCAGAAGGTACAATCCCACCGGAATGAGCAAAACCGCGAGCAAACGATGATGCGCAACCCCCAGCCCTCCCAGCAGCGCCAGGAGCCATCCGCGTTTGTCCGACCAATTCTCGTGCAAGTCAAAGGTCAGATACAGAATGCCCACACTGATGGCGATACTCAGGCTGTAAACTTCGGCAATGACGCTGTGAACCCAGATGGGTTCCAGGACGGCAAAAAGCAAACCAACACCCCAGGCCAGCCAGGTGTTGCCGCTGAGCCGGCGCACCAGCAGCGCCAGGCCGGTCACCGCCAGGACGCCCCATACCATGGAGTAGAGCGAGCTTCCCAGCGCCGGTGGAATTCCCAAAAATCGCAGGAGCGTGACAAAGGGCGACCCTAACAGCATATACAAAGGATACCCCGTGAAGTGGACGGTTCCCCACAAGGGCAGCGCAATCTGAAATTCGCCGACATCGCTACAGTATTGATGATCGCAACCGCTGATCGTGGTCATAAGGGTTGAGCCATAGAGACCAATGACCACGACCGCAATGAGCCACGCCGGCCCTATCGTTGTTCGTTTTTTTGTTTCGTGAACGGATGGCATTCCATCTCCTTCGGGAATAGTCGAGAGTCGAAAGTCAAAAAGTCGAAAGTCCGTAGTCGCCTGCGACGGCCAGGGTAAAGGAAGGTGTTTT
>DAOUFX010000456.1:0-3797 GCA_034429675.1 Anaerolineae bacterium
CACTTCCTTAACAGAACGTTGAAACGTTCTTCTTCATTCTTGACTTTTGCTTCTATGATTGTACGCTAAGCGACAATGTCGCCCATTATACAGAAACTCCTCAAAAGATGAACCAGGTATGGCAAAATTGACAATGTTTCACAGAGTTTCGCTGCGCTTTATTTTGATTGTGTTGTCGGTATCCCAGGTGTTCCTGATTACCGCCTCGGTGGGGTATTTCTCGTTTCGCAACGGGCAGCGAGCGGTGAATACGGTGGCGGCCCGGCTGCGCAGCGAAATCAACGCTCGCATCGAAGCTCACCTTCAGGAGTTTTTGGAAACTCCGCATCGCATTAACCAAATCAACACCGACGCTCTCGGTCAGGGCTGGTTGCGTCCCGATGATCAGGGATTTCTGGAGAATTATTTCTGGCGGCAGATTCAGACTTTTGACTCCGTGACCAGCATCTATTTTGGCAATGCCGCCGGCGGTTTGGTGGATGCGGGCCGTGAAGGGGCGACGGGGCAATTGTACGTGATCGTCACCGATGGATTTGCGCGCGGCCCGTTCCACAAATACACCACCGACAGCCAGGGCCGGCACATTACCGAAACGAATACGCTTCCCGATTTCGACGCGCGCACCCGGCTTTGGTACACCGAAGCCGTCAGCCGCGGCGCCGCGACCTGGACCCCCGTCTACATTTTATTTACCGGCCAGGACATGGCGATCTCGGCCAGCCGCCCGGTGTACGACCAAAACCGGCATTTTCTGGGTGTGGTTTCGGTAGACCTTTTCCTGTCGCATCTCAGCGACTTTTTGCGCGGCCTTGACATCGGGCGGACCGGCCAGAGTTTTATTATGGAACGTTCGGGGCTGCTGATCGCTTCTTCTACCGACGAATCGCTCATTGTCATTCCCGCCGACAAAAGCCCCGCGCGACGACTGATGGCCGTGGACAGCGCCGATCCACTCACCCGCGCCGCTGCCGTTGCGTTGCGCGAGCATTTTAACAACTATCAGGCCATCGTTGCCGACCAACAATTTGAATTTACCCTGGCCGGGCAACGCCAGTTCCTTCACGTGTCGCCGCTGCGTAACCGGGAAAGCCTCGATTGGCTCATCGTGACGGTGATTCCCGAGGCCGAGTTTATGGCGCAGATCAACGCCAACAACCGCATTACTTTGTTGATCAGCATTGCGACGGCGCTGCTTACTCTTTTCATCGGCATTATCGTTGCGCAGTGGATTGCCCGGCCTGTCGCGCGTCTGAATGCCGCAGCGCGGGCCCTGGCGCAGGGAGATTGGGATTGGCCTCCTCTTGGCAACACCCGCGTTCACGAAATTGCCCAGTTGACGAACTCGTTCGGTTACATGGCCGGACGCTTGCGCCAGATGTGGGAAGCGCTGACCGCTGAAGCGGCGGTGCGCCAGCGCGCTGAGGCCGCATTGCGGGTGAACCTGGAAAAGTACCGGGTGCTGTTCGAGGTGTTTCCTCTCGGCATTACCGTCAGCGACAAAAGCGGGCGGATTCTTGAAACCAACCACGAGGCTGTGCGCATTCTGGAATTATCCGATGAGGAGCATCGCAAACGCCGTATAGACGATGCCCGGTGGCGGATTATCTGTCCTGACGGCGCTTTGATGCCGGTGGAAGAGTATGCCAGCGTCCGTGCGTTGCGTGAGGGGCGACCGATCGAAAATGTTCAAATGGGCGTCGTCAAAGAAAACGGGCAGACGGTTTGGCTCAACGTAACCGCCGCGCCGATCCCCCTGGAAGATTATGGCGTTGTGATCACCTACGGCGACGTCACCCGGCTCAAGAACATTGAGGCTGAGCGTGAACGTCTCATCACCGAGCTGCAAACGGCGCTGACTGCAGTCAAGCAGCTGACTGGCCTGTTGCCGATTTGCGCCTCGTGCAAGAAGATCCGCGACGATCGCGGCTACTGGCAGCAGGTCGAGGTCTACATCGAGAAACATTCCGAGGTGGAGTTCTCTCACGGCATCTGCCCCGACTGTATGGCGAAACTTTATCCGAACACTTACCAAAAATTGCAGCCGGGACGGCAGAAAATCCTGGAGATCCTGAGCCAATCGGGTGCAGCTACTCTCGCGGCGCTATCTGAAGCTACCGGCTTTTCATTGGAGGATATTCTGGCCTACCTGCAACTGTTGATCGAAGAGAGGCAAATCGAATCCGTTGTGACGGGTGACGCTGTTATCTATCGTCTTCGCGCGCCGCAGTCGGCGTAGACTCATCATCTCGTTAAGTTCATCAACAGACGGTTCGCCGAAACTGTCAGCTATGTAACTCGTCACCGTCACCCTGAATGGAGTGAAGGGTCTCTGCTGTGTAAGGCGGAGATTTCTCGCTTCGCTCGAAATGACGACTGGGCAGTTACAGGCCGCCGCGACTGGTTGTGGTCGCGGCGGCCTTGTTGATCGCGTCAGTCGCGCTTGAACTTCCCGTAGTCCGGTTGCGCGTAGCTGGATTTCCCCAGCCCCTCGATGTCGAGCAGCGCCTTCACCTTGAGCGGCAGGCCGAACAGGTGGATGAAGCCTTCGGCGTCGCTCTGCCGGTAAACGTCGTCCTGGCCGAAGGTGGCGTAGTCTTCGCGGTAGAGGGAGTAGGGCGATTTGCGCCCGACGGCGGTGCAGGTTCCCTTGTAGAGCTTGATGCGCACCGTGCCGGTGACGTTCTGCATCAGGCTGTTCACAAATTCATCCAGCGCCGTGCGCAGCGGCGTGAACCACTGGCCGTAGTACACCATCTCCGCGTACTTCTCGGCGATCAGGTCTTTGTAATGTAGCGTCTCGCGGTCGAGGCACAACGTCTCCAGCGCGCGCAGCCCGGCGTAGAGGATCGTCCCGCCGGGGGTTTCGTAGACGCCGCGCGACTTGATGCCGACCAGGCGGTTTTCGACCAGGTCCACGCGCCCGACACCGTTCTCGCCGCCGAGCTTGTTGAGCAGCGTCACCAGTTCCACCGGCCCGTGCGCAACGCCGTCCACGCGCACCGGGACGCCGGCCTTGAAGTCAATCTCGACGTAGCGCGGCGTGTTCGGCGCCTTCTCCGGCGCTACGGACAGCATGAACATGTCCTCTTCCGGCTCCAGCCAGGGGTTTTCCAGGATGTGCCCCTCGTGGCTGAGGTGCCAGAGGTTGCGGTCGCGGCTGTATTTGGATTTGCCCGTAGCCGTGACCGGCACGCTGTGGGCGTTGGCGTATTCCAATGCATCCTGTCGCGAGCGGATGTCCCACTCCCGCCACGGCGCGATGACGCTCAGACGCGGATTGAGCGCCATGACGCCCAGCTCGAAGCGCACCTGATCGTTGCCTTTGCCGGTGGCGCCGTGCGCTACCGCGTCCGCGCCTTCCAGCTCCGCCACTTCCACCATGCGTTTCGCAATCAGCGGACGCGCAAACGACGTGCCGAGCAAATACTGGCGCTCGTACACCGCCCCGGCTCGCAGGGTGGGGAACACAAAGTCGGTCAGGAATTCCTGGCGCAGGTCTTCGACGTAAGACTTGACCGCCCCGCTGACCCGCGCTTTCTCCGGCAGGCCGCTCAGCTCTTCCTCCTGCCCCAAATCCGCCGTGTACGTCACCACTTCGCATTTGTAGTTCTCGATCAACCACGGCACAATGCACGATGTGTCCAATCCCCCTGAATAGGCCAATACGACTTTCGAAACTCTTTTCCTTGTCATCTTTCTCTCCTCAGAAACTAGCCTTCGGCTGTTAGCTTTTAGCCGTTAGCCAAGAATTACCGCTGAACGCGGATGGGTTAAAAGGGGGTGTTTGCGCGGGCGGG
>DAOUFX010000457.1:0-3027 GCA_034429675.1 Anaerolineae bacterium
AGACTCGCTCGAAAAAACACTTCCTTGTAACCCTCTGCCGCGCCAGCAATGGCAGAGATTAAAAGGAAAGCATTTTTCGCACACGGTGTACCGTGTGCGAAAAACACCTCCTTTACCCTGACCGTTAGAAGCGGCTACGGACTTTCGACTTTTTAACTTTCGACTTTCGACTATTTTCCGAGGAGAAAAATTAAATGGAAAAACAGACTCACATCATCGTTGCCCGGCCCTGGAAGAAATTCCTCGTCGTCGGCCTTTTAGCAGCGCTGACGCTGCTATTAGTGCGCTTCACCTCCGCGGCGCCGCACGCACAGTATACCTACAACAACGGGCGCTTCGGGTTTGGCTTCACCGGGACCAACAGCGGCGTCCCCGGCAACTACAACACTCCGATGCTCAACGCCGGTTGGTATTGGGATTGGACGGCCAAAGGCGCTTCGCAAGCCCCGCCCCTGGAGTATATGCAAGTGATTCACCTCAAGCCCGTGAAAGAAAACAGCGTCCAGATCGGCTATACCGCATCGCCCACCGGCACAACTTTGCGCAATCTTCTCATTGCCAACCCCGGCGCCACCTGGATGATCGGCAACGAACCGGATTGCACGGCAATGGACAATATGGTCTCCGAATGGTACGCGCGCGCCTATCACGATATGTACACCTTCATCAAATCCGTTGACCCCACCGCCCAGGTCGCCGCCGGCAACATCGTGCAGCCTACCGCCATGCGTTTTATGTACCTGGATCGCATTCTACAAACGTACCAGGCGGAATACGGCGAACCGTTGCCCGCCGATTTATGGGTCACTCACGCCTACATCCTTTGCGAAAAGTGCTATCCCTTCAAAGCTCCCGGAGAACCCTTCGCCTGGGGCGCTTGTTGGGTACCGGACTGGCCCAGCTACAACGCCGCGCTCCCTTACGCCACATTCTATTCGGTGTACGATCATTGGAACATTGAAGTCTTCAAGGAGCGCTTGATAGATCTGCGCCAGTGGATGTACGACAACGGCTACCGCAACCAGCCGCTGTTGATCGCCGAATACGGCATTTTGTTCTACGATGGATTGGTGTACAGCGGAGAGGAATATCAAACGTTAAGTCAGGATTTCATGTATGCCGGGTTTGACTGGATGCGCTCTGCGCGCGATCCGCAGATCGGGTTTGCGCTGGACGACGACCGCCTGATCCAACGCTGGGCCTGGTACAGTCTGGATCACGACGGCTGGTACTATGGCGGCAATCTGTTCGATCCGCAATCCCGCCAACCGACCGCTTTCGGCATCTCCTACGGGAATTACACGGCACAGATCAGCCCTACGGTGGACCTGAACCTGTTTGATCTCACGTTCGACCATGGGACCGCGTCGCCCTATCCGCTCAAGTACACCGCGACCTTCACCCTGGCGAACGCCGGCGACGTCATGGCCGATGCGCTCTCGGCGTATGTTTACGATCAACAAAATCCGGCCGTTCACCTGGCGCAAGCGCCGCAAGCGGCGCTCTCCTGTTGCGGAAATCATCGACAGATTACGTTGACCTGGCAGAAGCATTCACCGGCTTTGCAGGAGTTGTGCGTCCAGGCCACCGCGGCGCAATCGAGTTCCGCTCCGCTTTGCCGCACCACCGCGGCCGATCTACACATTGTCAAAATCTGGGCGCAAACCCATGTCACGCCGGAGGGGACGACGCCGGTTTCGGCCACACTGTACGCCAGTGTGATCAATACCGGCGATCTGGGGAGCGAAGAACCGATTATCGTGACCTTTTCCGCCCAACATCCGCAAATGTCCGGCGCAGTAGTCATCGGTGAGGCGGTGGCGGCCCCTGCCGCGTGTTGCAACGGCGCGACCTCCGTCGCCTTACCCTGGTCTGACTACGAGCGGGGCAGCATCATCACCGTCACCGCGCGAACCTCTTACCAGACGACCGACCCGGCTACCGTGACCCTGAAAAGTCAACTCGTCATTACGCAGGCATGGGCGCCCGTCGTTCATAGCCCTGCGGGCGAATCGGTTACGGCGACTCTGTACGCCAGAGCCGTCAATGTGGGCGTCGTGGATACGTTGTCGCCCATTACTGTGAGCTTCTATGTCCCCGGCAGCACCACCGCGCCGATCAGCGACACGGTTTTGATGCCGCCGCTGCCATGTTGCGAGGCCTATACTGATACGGCCGTGTTCTGGCCGGAACTGCCCGATGCCGGTCTTTTCCACTTCTGTGCGGTGGCGATGACCCCGGAGGAAATCTCAGCGCCAGCTTGCGGACGGTTTTTCGTGAACCCTAAGCAGATTTATTTCCCGGTTCTTTTGCGGCGCTAGCAGAACGGTAACTCTTCGATAAAGACACCTGCGGCTGCATCATAACTGCGCACCCTGCCGCAACGGAAATCGTAGACCCAGGCGTGAAGCTGGAGCTGCCCGGCAGCTTCGGCTTCACGCACACAGGGATAAGTACGCAGGTGCGCCACTTGTAACAGCACGTTGGCCTCAATGGTGGCGTCCAGGCGGCGTTCCTCGCCGGTATCCGCCGGCACGTGATCGCGCGCAGGGCGCGCGTAGTCCAGCCAATGGCTCAAGGCCGGTTCGGCCTCGCTGGGCGGTTTGTCCAGACTTTGAATTCCCCCACACAACGAGTGTCCGCATACCACAATATGCGACACGTGAAGATGCCGCACCGCATATTCGATGACAGCGCCCACTGCACTCTCCCCCGCATCTGCCGGCGGCACAACATTGGCGATGTTGCGTGTGACGAACACGTCGCCGGGTTTGTCGCCTAGAATGCAGCTGGGCATAATGCGTGAGTCGGCGCAGCCAACGTAGAGAATCTGTGGATGTTGGCCAGAGGCCAGGCGCTGCAGCAATTCGGCCTCTTCCGCAAAGTGTGCTGCGCGCAAATCATGGGTGTCGGTTAACAATTTTTCCATTTGCTTTGCCTCTTTCAACATTGTGGGACTCTACCCGATCCCTGGGTTTGCGGCCAAAGTCACTTTAAAAGAGTGTTTCTTGTGGCGGGTACACCCGC
>DAOUFX010000458.1:0-5262 GCA_034429675.1 Anaerolineae bacterium
TCTGAAGAGATTGGCCGGCAAGCTACCTGCTTGCCGGCCAATCCATTTCTTACCGCAGCACGATCGGCAGATAAACCCGGCTGTTGTAGGAAGGCCGTGCGACGATTTCATACGCCAACGTTTGGGTCAACGGTTGGGCCATGACGGGATTCCAGGCGGCAAAGAGGATGGCGTGGGCGCCGGTGGTTTCGCCGGTGCGGGTGAAGCTCACGGTGTTTTCGGTGGTGGTGAGCGGCAGGCCGCCGTCGAGCGTGTAGGTGTAGGGTCGGGCGGCGTCGAGCGGCAGCAGCGTGACCGTCCACGTGATCAGCGTGTCGGTGTAGAGGGCGCCGGCGGACGGCTCGCGGGTCGCGGCGATCGTCGTGATCGCGCGCGGTTCGCCCGACCAAATGCGTGACTCGACGGTTGCGGTCGCCGTGACGGGTTGCGTGATGGCGTCGTTCCAGGCGGCCAACGTCACGGTGTAGACGCCGGCGACGGGAAAGGTGCGCGTGAACTCGAACGTGGGCGCCGTTATCGTCTGCGGCGCGCCGTCATCCAGCGTGTAGGTGAAAGGGGTGGTGGCGTTCGCCGGGAGCAGGTGCGCTTCAAAGGCAACGAGGGTGTCGGTGTAGATGGGCGCCGGGGTGACGACGCGCAGTTCGGCGGAAGTGAGCGGGCGCGGCAGCACCGTCAGCGTCAGCGGGATGCTCACCTGGGGCCGTTGCGGGTCGTTGCCGGCGACGACCAGGGTTGCGGTGTGGCTTCCCGGCTGCATACCGGCGGCGTCCACCGAGAGCGTTACGGCCGCGGCAGTCTGCGGCGCGAGGGCGCCGGCGTCGGGCGCGGCGCTCAGCCAGCTCACCGGCGACTGGGCAGCCAGGCTCCAGGTCAACGTGGTCGAACCGGTGTTGCTCACGACCAGCGTCTGCGTGTACATGTCGCCGGGGTAGACCGGCGCCGCGGGCGGCGGGGCGACGACGACCATGTGCGCCGCCCGCTCACGGATGAACACCGGCAGGGAATCGCTCACAGGGGAGTGGGCCGGGCAGTTCCACAGCGACAGCTCGACGGTGTGCGCCCCCACTGTGTTGAAGGTCAGATTGAAGGACAGCGGGTTGCTCTCGCCGGTATGCACGGCGCCGCCGTTGAGGGTATACGAGTACGGCGTGAGGGCCGCCGGCAAAAGATCGGCCTCAAACGCGACGAGCGTGTCGGTGAAGAGGTCGCCGGCAGTGATCTGGCGCAGCGTCACGCCGGTGGCCGGGATGCACGCCACGGTCAGCGTGACCGGCAACGTCACGACCGGGCGCTCCGGGTCGTTGGCGGCGACGGACAGCGTGGTGGTGTACTGGCCGTTCGGCAGGGCGGTCGCAGCAAAGCTGAGGGTCACGGGAACGCTGGCGCCCGGCGCGACCGCGCCGGCTTGCGGGGTTACGTCCAGCCAGGCAACCGCAGGCGCCGCTACCGTCCAGGTGAGAGCCGCCGTGCCGGTGTTGCGCACCTGGACGGCGGCAGTCCCGGTGGAACCGGGGGGCACGGTCTTGGCGATGGCTTCCGGCTGGAGGGTCAACGCCGCCTGCCCCGGCGCGGCAAGGCTCCGGGACGCCGAAGCGCTTCCGCACGCATTCGTAACGGTCAGCGTGACGGGGTACGTGCCGCTGACGGCGTAGGTGTGGGTGACGGTCTGCCCGGCGGCGACGGCGCCATCGCCCAGAGTCCAGCTCCAGGCCAGCGGCGGCGTCCCGGCGGCAAGATTGCCGCTGAACGTGACCACGTCCCCGGCCCTGGGAGCGGACGGCGAGACCGTGAAGGCAACGCCGGCAGGCGCCGTACACACGGTCAGGCTGATCCCCACGGGAATGGCGGGCGTGGCGGGATCGTCGCCGGTGACTTGCACGGCGGCGGTGTACGCACCGTCGTCCAGCCCGGCGGCGTCCAGGGCGAGGCTCACGACGCGGCTCGCTCCCGGCGCGAGCACATCCGGCAACGGCAGTGTATTGCTCAGCACCGACAGCCAGGCGGACGGCGGTTGTTCGGCCAACGTCCAGGTAAGGTCGGCGTCGCCGGTGTTGCGGACGGTCAACGTGCGGGTAATGCGCTCGCCGGGGTGCGCGGTCGCCTGGATGCTCTGCGGCGTGACGACCATCTGCGGGACGAGATGCCGGAAAGTGACGGCGCCGTCAAACGCGACCGGGGCTTCCCCGCCGATCTGAAGATGGTCGTCCAGGGCCGCCACATCCCACGGCCCTCCCAACACCTGATACCCGACGCTGAGCGTGTACCACGTCTGCGGGGTGAACGCGCCCAGTTGCCAGGTGAACTGCGACCCGGCATGGGTCACGATGCCGGCGGTGACATTCCAACTGACGGGCGACAACGCCGCCGGGTAAGTTTCTGCCAAGGTTGCGGTGATCGCGCCGAGGGAGTTGGCGCGGACGCGGTTGACCACGGTGACCACGTCGCCGGTAACGACCGGAACCGGATTGTCGCCGGTCAGGACGGCATTGACGTAGACATTTTTCGCCCACTGTATCGCTGGCGTGACCGTGACCGGGTGGCTGGCCTGAGCGCTGCCCAGGCTGTTGGTCACCAGCAACGTGACGGTGAAAACGCCCGAAGACGTGTAGGTGTGGATGGGGTGCGGTGTCGTCGCCGTCCCCGACCCGTCGCCGAAATCCCAGGTGTAGTACAACGGCGCCGTGCCGAAAGCGGAGCTGGTGAACGTGATTGGCGTATTTTCGACGGTAGGGGTCGTGTTGGCAAAGTCGGCGGTCGGCGCAATCTGGGGCGGGAGGCATGCGGGGCCGGCGCCGGACAGCGCGATGTCGTCAATGTGCCAGCCGTCCGCCGTCACCGAGATATCCGTCTCAAGGCGGAAGCGGAAGCGGGCGTTCGTTTGTCCGGCCAGGCCGTTCAGCGCGACGGAAGCCGTTTGCCAGGTCGTCTGGCCTTCGCCGTTGAAGGATGCCGCCGCGTTCCAGGTCGCGCCGTTGTTCGTGGAATACTCGACGTAGCCGTAGTCGTAGTCGGTTTCCAGGTCGTAGGTGTGCCAGAAGTCCAGCACAACGCTCTGGACCTCAGAAAGGTCAATCTGAGGAGACGTGAGCATGATGTTGACGTTGTTGGCGTACTCTCCGTTGGGGCTATCGCTCCAGGCGTGGGTAGAACTGTGGGACGATTCGGTGCTGATGGCCCAGGCGCCGGTAACGCTCCACGACCCGGCGCCGCTTTCGACATCGTCGTCCCAAAGCGTACATTCGGGGTAGAGATAGAAATTCTGCTGCAAGGATTGCCCTTGCTGAAGCGTGATCGGCGTGGTGGTCGAAATTCCGTAGCCGGCGGATTGAGCCTGGAGCGTGTACGTGTCGCTGATCACGCGCATGGTGTAGTAGCCGGTGGCGGGATCGGTGGACGTCGCAAAGGCGCCGGCGCTGACGACGGCCGGCAGCGCCGCCTGGCTCCCCGCCGCGCGCACGTAGCCGCTGATGACGGGGTCGTTGACCGGGTCCAGGATATACAGGAACGCGGCGCTGACCGGGCCCCAATTGCCGGACGCGTCCTGACTTTGCACAAAGAGCGTATGCCGGCCAAAACCGAGTCCGGCGGTGTTCACCACCGCGCGCGCAGCCTCGACGGATGTGTTGAAAGCGCCGTCAGCGGGAGTCAGCGCGTAGAACGTGGGAGCAGGGACGGTCCAGGGCGGCGTGTCAACCGAATAGCGCGCGGTGGAGATGGCCTGCGACGGCTCGGCGCCGTTGGAATTCTGGTAGCGGGTGTCGTCCAGCGTCGCCGTCAACGTGACCGGTTCGCCGGGTTCGACGGCGACTGTGGATACGGCGACGTTCACGGCATCCGGCCCGGACGGGAGAAGGTAGGGCGTGCGCACCACTTTGGCGGTGTAGAGCAACGTTTGCAGGTTGTCGGGATAGATCGTGTTATCGAAGGAGTCGCACGGCTGGAAGAAGTCGGTGCCCATTTCGATGGTGTAGGCGGGCAGGCCCAGTTCACCGTAAGCGAAATCGTCGGTGGTGCCGTCGGTGGCGTACAAATCCATAGACTGCTGCGGCGTGTACTGGCTGAAGTAGGCCATCTTCCGCCCCAACGTCTGCAATCCACTGGCGTTGGGCGCAGGGTTGGCGGTGAAGCCCCAAGACCACAGGACCAGCTCACTGTAACTGTGCAGATCGAGGAAAATGCCGGTGGTGGTCAACGGAGCGGCGCTGTTGAGGTCGTCGGCGCGCAGGTCGGGGTACTGGCTGCGCACGTAATTTTGAAAGGTCTGCACCTCCGGTTCGGAGGAGGGCGTAGGCCCGCGATAAGTATCCGCACACGGAGAGCCGCTGGAGCCGCCGCAGCAGCCCCATTGGAACGTGAAATTGCGGTTCAGATCGGCGCCGCGCGAGGTGGAGGTCGCGCCACAATAATTCTCGTTGGTGTTCTTGCGCCACGAGAGCCCGGTTTCGGCCTGTTTGCGCCCGTCAGGGTTGGCCTGCAACAACAGATGAACCTCGTGGTAGTCCACAATCCAGGTGACGTCGGGATCAGTGCCGTAGTTTTCCAAAAGATATTCGGCAAAACGCAGGTTGAGTTCGGCGGGAGCGTATTCGCGGGCGTGGATGGAGCTGGCAGCGAAGAGCTTGGGCTTGGGACCGGGGATGGCCGCGTTGGTGATGCGCAGAACCATCAAATCGTAGCCGGGCAGCCCGCCCGCCGTGGACTTTTCCCAGGAATCGCCGATGTCGTTCCAGGTCGCCAGCGTGGGATAGCGGTCGGTCAGGCTTACGGCGGCGGCGAAGGTTTCTTCTACGGTGCGGTAACACGGGTAGCCGGGAATCGCATTGACCTGGTTGGGCGCTTTGACGTTCGGCTGGCGCAGTCGCCCGGTCAACTTTGCGTCCACTTCCACCCGCAGACCGGCGGCAATCAAGTCGTCGTACCCGGCGCGGGTAACGTCAAAAATTGCGTATCCTTCAGCGCGGTTGACCTCCCACGGTTCGTTCTGCGCGGCCAGCTTTTGCAACGTGGCCGCATCGCCGTAATACACCCGCACCACCAGCACATCGGCGGCAGCGCGCGCATTGATCTCTTGCCATGCCGCGTACCACGGCGGCAATGGCGACTGCGCCGCGACCGGCGTCGCCAACGCGCCCAGCCCGGCTACGGTCAAAACGACAACAAGCACACAACGCCAAAGATAGTGCAGTGAATTTTTGTGCGACATAGAGTCTCCTTAGTTAAAAGTTTGCCGACGCGGCAGAGAATAAAAAGGGGTATTTTTTC
>DAOUFX010000459.1:0-8733 GCA_034429675.1 Anaerolineae bacterium
TTTAGCCGTTAGCCGGATATAAGGGGGTGTTTTTTCGAGCCGGTAACCCGGCTCGAAAAACACTTACCTTTTATCTCTTAGCTTGCAAGGCCGTGATTTTCAGCGAAAATAACTTTTAGCTATGGTGATCGGTCAGGTTATCTTGTGAAGATCATAGCACACTTTCAAGAAGGGGTCAATTTGAGATGTTTGGGTTGTTATCCCCCTATAACCGGCTATAATGCAATTTCATGCGAAATCAAAATCAAGCCTCCCGCGCATTTTTCCTGATTTTATTGGTCGGATTGACCCTGGTGGGATGTGGCCGTTCCTCCAAGTCGTCTGAAACTTCGACACATGCCATTCAAAACAAGGGATCGGATACTATTGTCAATCTTGCGTTGGCGTGGGCGGAACGCTACAAGACGGTTCATCCCGACGTGGATATTGCCGTGACGGGCGGCGGGTCGGGGACGGGAATCGCGGCTTTGGTCAACGGGACGGCGGATCTGGCAAACGCCTCGCGCCAGATCAAGGCTGAGGAAATCGAGTCTGCTCGCGCCAATGGCATAGAGCCTGTGGAGCACGTGATTGCGCGCGACGCCATTGCCATCGTTGTGAACCCCGAAAACCCCGTGAACGAGCTGACGCTTCAACAGATTTCCGATATTTTTACCGGCAAAATTACCAATTGGGTCGAAGTGGGCGGTGAAGATCGCCCCATTGTGTTGCTCTCGCGTGAGACTAACTCCGGCACCCATGTTTACTTCCTGGAGGAAGTGCTCCGTCTGGGCGACGAGAATAACACGACGTTGTTCTCTCCTGACACGTTGTTGTTGCCTTCTTCAGAAGGAATTGGCGCAGAAGTGCGTCAGAATCCTAACGCGATCGGTTATGATGGGTTAGGATATGTCACCGAGGACATGAAAACCCTGGCCGTCAGCGAAGGGCCGGGCCAATCCTACTGGTTGCCCACCGCCGAGTCGGTCAATGCCGGTCACTATCCTATTGCGCGTGAGTTGTACATGTACACCGCGGGCGAGCCCGAAGGCGAAATCAAGACATACCTGGACTGGATTCTTGATGCGGAGGCGCAACAGATCGTGCTCGATCTGGGGTTTGTGCCCATCCAATAACTTGCTTGAGGTGAACGGTGAACCGAAAGCTGACGAATTTCCGTGAAGTCGTGGTTGAGCGCGCCATTCTGGCAACCGGTGTGTCGGCCATTGTTCTGGTGGCGTTGATTTTTCTGTTCTTGATTAAGGAAGGCGTCCCGGCGTTTTTCGTGGTGCCGCTTAGTAGTTTATTCAATACGCGCTGGTATCCAATTGAGGACTATTTCGGCATCCTCCCGTTAATTTTGGGGTCGTTGTTGTTGACGGTGGGGGCTGCGGTGGTCTCGTTGCCGTTGGGATTGGCGACGGCCATTTTTATTGCCGAGATTGCGCCTGCCTGGGTGCGCGACATTCTCAAACCTTTTGTTGAAGTCCTGGCCGGTATTCCGTCAGTGGTGATGGGATTTATCGGCATGCTGGTTTTTGCGCCGGCCCTGCGGAAGCTATTGAATATCCCTACCGGGTTGACTGCCTTTACCGGCATTCTTATTCTGGCGTGGATGGCTTTGCCCACCATCGTGAGCGTGGCCGAGGATGTGCTTGACGCCGTGCCCAAGACCTATCGTGACGCCGGGTTGGCGCTGGGGATGACGCGCTGGCAGGTGATCTGGCGCATTGTGTTGCCGGCGGGGCGCTCCGGCGTGGTGATGGCGTTGATGTTGGGGGTGGGACGCGCCATCGGTGAGACAATGACGGTGATGATGGTCACCGGCAATGCGGCGCGCATGCCGCTGACGCCGCGTGATTTGTTTATGCCGGTGCGCACGATGACGGCGACGATTGCCGCCGAGATGGGCGAGGTGGCGCAGGGCAGCCCGCATTATCACGTTTTGTTTGCGGTGGGGCTGACGTTATTTGTGATTACGTTCCTGGTCAATATTGCTGCGGCGATGGTGGTGTTTCGCCAGGTAAAGCGCGGTGAGCGGATGTTGTCATGAAATCGGAGATGCGCTGATGTCCAGACAGATTTCGCAGCGAATTGCTTTTGCAATCATTTCCTTATCGGCGTTGCTGGTCGTTTTGCCTATTCTTTTCATTGTGGGCTATATTGTGGTGCAGGGCATCGCCGCCATTAACTGGGAATTCCTTACCGGCTTCCCGCGTGACGGGATGAAGGCCGGCGGCGTCTTCCCGGCGATTGTGGGGACGTTGTGGTTGACGCTGGGCACTGCTGTGGTCGCCGTTCCGATCGGGATAGGCGCTGCCATCTATTTATCCGAGTACGCCGTGGACAACACGCTTACCCGCGCGATTCGCATTGCCATCATCAACCTGGCCGGCATCCCCTCGGTGGTCTATGGGTTGTTTGGCATGGGCCTGTTTGTGATTTTCCTCAATTTCGGGACTTCTATCATTGCCGGCTCGTTGACGCTGGGGATCATGACCCTGCCGGTCATTATCAGCACGGCGGAAGAGGCGTTGCGCGCGGTGCCGCAGTCGTTCCGGCTGGTGAGCGTGAGCCTGGGCGGCACGCGCTGGCAGACGATCCGCAAGGCCGTGCTGCCGCAGGCGCTGCCCGGCATTATCACCGGCGTCATTTTGGGCCTGGAGCGCGCTGCCGGTGAGACGGCTCCCATTTTGTTCACCGTCGCGGCTTTCTTTCTCCCGCGTTTGCCCAAATCCATTTTTGACCAGACGATGGCGTTGCCGTATCACCTGTTCGTGATCAGCACGCAGGTGCCGGGGATGCCGGTTCGCATTCAGTACGGCACAGCGCTGGTGTTGCTCATTTTCGTGCTTTCGATGAATCTCCTGGCGACCTGGATTCGCAACTACTATCGGCGCCAGCGGGTGTGGTGAGCCATGGCCGAAGTTATGACGCCCAAAATACGCATTGAGAATTTCAGCCTGCGCTATTCCGACGGCAAGGAAAGCCTGCGCAATATCACGCTGGACGTTTATGCCAATCAGATCAATGTCTTTTTCGGCCCGTCCGGGGGTGGGAAGAGCTCGCTGTTGCGTGCGCTCAATCGGCTGAATGATTTGACCGACGTGGCGTTGCGGGAGGGGCAGGTTTTGTTGGATGGCGAGAATATCTTTGACCCGGCGTATGATGTGATTGACCTGCGGCGGCGCGTCGGCATTGTCTTTGCGCGTCCCGTGCCGTTGCCGATGAGTATGTACCGCAATCTGACCTACGGGCTGGAACTGGCCGGCGTGCGCGACAAAGCCAGGCTGGATGCTGCCGTGGAGCGCTCGCTCAAACAGGCCGTGCTCTGGGAAGAGGTCGCCGACCGGCTTCACGAATCGGCGTATGCGCTTTCCGGGGGGCAGCAGCAGCGGCTCTGTCTGGCGCGTGTGCTGGCGTTACAGCCGGAAGTAGTTCTGTTGGATGAACCAACGTCCGGCCTGGATCCGCTCTCAACTCTGAAAGTGGAGCGTACGTTACAACTGCTGAAATCCGAGTACACGTTCGTGGTGGTGCCCCACAGCGTTCAGCAGGCTGCGCGGATAGCCGATTGGGGCGCTTTCTTTTTGCAGGGCGAGCTGGTCGAGCAAGGCGACGGCCGTACACTTTTCACGACGCCCAAGGATTCGCGCACCGATGAGTACATCACCGGAAGGTTTGGTTAAAGATGGGACGACTTTTAGGCGGGATTGAAGCTGGCGGGACTAAGTTTGTGTGTGCGGTGGGAACCGGGCCGGAGGACGTGCGCGCCGAAATTCGTTACCTGACGACCACGCCCGAAGAATCTATTACTAAGGCTTTACGTTTTTTCCAGGAAGTTTCCACGCCCGGCGATCCGTTGTCGGCGGTGGGGATTGCCTCCTTCGGGCCGGTGGATCCCAATCCGTCGTCGCCGACTTTTGGGTACGTGACCACCACCCCCAAACCCGGCTGGGCGCACGCCAATCTGGTCGGGCCGTTGCGCCAGGCGCTTGGCGTGCCGGTGGCTTTCGATACCGACGTCAACGGGGCGGCGTTGGGCGAGAGCCGGTGGGGAGCAGCGCAGGGATTGCACACGTTTGTCTATCTGACCATCGGCACCGGTATTGGGGGTGGGGCGTTGGTCGAAGGGCGGCTGCTGCACGGTTTGATACACACCGAGATGGGGCACATTCGCATCCCTCACGATCGAACCGCCGATCCGTTTCCCGGTTCCTGTCCCTATCATGGCGACTGTTTTGAAGGATTGGCTTGCGGCCCGGCGCTTGAAGCGCGGTGGGGGCAGCCGGCCCAGACGTTGCCGTCCGATCATCCGGCGTGGGCGTTAGAAGCGCATTACATTGCGTTGGCGTTGGTGGATATTATTCTGGTATTGTGCCCACAACGCATCATTCTGGGCGGGGGCGTGATGGAGCAAGCGCAACTCTTTCCCAT
The DNA here is from genome assembly GCA_034429675.1 of Anaerolineae bacterium. Classification (GTDB taxonomy): domain Bacteria; phylum Chloroflexota; class Anaerolineae; order B4-G1; family SLSP01; genus JAKQHY01. The sequence continues at coordinate 4,417 of DAOUFX010000459.1, forward strand.
GATTCGCGGGGAAGTGCTGGATTTGCTCAAGGGGTATCTTCAAGTTCCGGCCATTTTGACCGGGATGGATACCTACATTGTGCCGCCGGGGTTGGGGAATCGCGCCGGAGTTTTGGGCGCGTTGGCCCTGGCCGAAGGTATGCTTCCGGGAAAATAATACTTACACACTTGCCGTGATCAGCGGCGTTTCCGGCCCGGAGAGCGGCAGGGTAAATGAGAACTTGCTGCCTTTCCCCATTTCGCTTTCGACCCAAATCTTGCCGCCGTGAGCCTCGACGACCATTTTGCAGAAGGTCAGCCCCAATCCTGTACCCCGGCGTTTGCCTTCGTAGCCTTTTACTTGCGTGAATTTCTCGAAGATACTCTGCTGATATTCCGGCGGGATGCCCGGCCCGGTGTCAATGACGCTGATGGTCAGCATATTGGTATTGGGATTGACCTCCAGGGAGGTGGTGATAGTGCCGCCTTCAGGGGTGTATTTGAAGGCATTGGTCAACAAATTGGCAATCACTCTGCCGACCAGGTTGACATCGCAATTCACAAAAGTCTCAGTGGTGCCGAGCGCCACCTCCAGGTGTTGCCCTTCTAATTCGGCGGCGGGTTGCATTGCCTCGGTGTTCTGGATGACCAGGTCGGCGACGTTGACTTTGGACGGCTTCAACTCGAATTTCCCAGCTTCCATTTTGTTGATATCCAGAATTTCGTTGACCAATCGCAACAAAACCTGACCGCTGTGCCGGGAATTTTGCAGGAGCCGTTTCTCATCGTCGTTGATTTTCCCCGAAAGCGTCATCAACAGCACATCCAGGCCGCCCATCAGCGCGGTGATGGGGTTGCGCAAATCGTGGACGATCATGTGGATCAGGTTATCGCGAACGCGTTCGGACTCACGCAGTTCTTCGTTGGTTTGTTTGATGCGTTCGGCCAGCACGCCGGCCAACTGTGACATCATCAGCGTAGGGATGCTGAGCGTGATCCAGTTGATGATAAGCAGGCTGCCCCGGTTGTGTGCCGTGAACTGGATGCGCCAGATATCCACCATGGGCAAGACGCCGCTATATTCAAGGATAAGCATGATGGCGTACAGAACAACGCTGAGGATGGCGATGATCGTCGCGCCGTTTCGTCCAATTAAAAATGAAGTGGCGCCGACAATGAGCAGGTATACCGACGGCATGGGCGTTACCGGGCCGCCGGTAAAGTGCGTGGTCAGGGTGATGATGAGGGTGTAGGCAATCATCGTGACCCAGGAAAGGCTGCGGACCGGCCATTTTGCTTTGAGCCCGTAAAGTCCCACGACAGTGACCAGAAAGGAAAGTCCGGCGATGCCGATCAACGCAAACGGGGGGATGTTGAGGCCTAAGACGTGCGGGTCGGAGGCGAGGATCATAGCGCCCAACCCCAGGGTGACCGCCCCGCCGACTAACAAAGCATTACGCAGGTCGCGCGCTTCACCATTGTCGTGTGTGATGCCATTCGAGTCTTTGGGTTGTTCTCCCATCTGTACCACGCTATAAAATGAGGTTGGGCCTAAGCCTACTCAGTTTAACCTTTTTTTGCGGAAGTGTCAAATCTTTTTCTTGCCCTGACGGGCCTTTTCGTCGTCCTCTGCGCGCAGCAGGGCGCGATGCAGTTGCCAGAGGATGAAGCGCGCGCGTTGGGTCAGGGCCGTGCTGATATTCCACAGCAATTGCGTGCCCAGAACGGCGTCGTCTTCGCAGAGGGCGCGGATGCGATCGCGCTCGAACGCCAGGATGGTTGCGCCATCTACGCCGGCCTTTACGTCGGCGCTGCGCAGGCCTTGATCGAACATGGCAATCTCGCCGGTGATCTGTCCCGGACGCAGGTCGGCGACGTGGCGCATGTTGTCGGTTGCGCCGGCGTGGGTGGTGCCGGCCAGGCTGTCGGGGTCGCTCCAGACTTCGACGGTGCCGCTGTGGATGACGTAGAATTCGTTGCCGGGGCTATCCAGCCGCACGATGTATTCGCCGGGTTTGAAGGTGCGCAGTTGCGCCTGGGCGGCCACGCGGATGCGCTGCGCCATGTTCAGGTTGTTGCCGATGTCCGAGTGCGCCAGGAATTGCGCCACTTCACGGATTTGAATCAGTTCTTCATCGCCCATGGCGATGTGGAGTTTGTCGCTGGAGAGAGGCAGCCCCAGATACGCCGCGATCAGGCGACGGGTCGTGTCGGGAGCCTCAAACTGCGGCCAGTGTCCGGCGTTGGGGATAATGCGCAGGTCGGCGTCGGGCCACTCGCCGGCCACGACGCCCGCATCGCGCAAGGGCACCGTGTTGTCTTCGGCGCCCCAGATGAGCAGGGCCGGTGTGTCTACTTCGTGGAGGTGATTGGTCAGGTCGTTGTCGCGCATAGCGTAGAAACATTGCGCGCGTGTGCGCGTCTGCCCGGGGCGGCGCGTGTCGGAGCGGATGCGTTTGTAGTCGGCCTCGGTGATGCCGGTGCGTTCGGCGAAGGAGGCCGGGCGCATGATGCGGTCGGTGACGCCGACCATGGCGCGTTCGCCGGCGTTGATGATCCAGCGGAGCGGGCCGAAGCGTTCGAGTAGGAAGATGGGGGTGACGACGGAGTTGATGTAGAGGCTTAACCGTCCGGTGATGGTGGGGCTGAGCAATACCATGCGTTCTACCAGTACCGGGTTGCGCAACGAGAGCGTGACACTGGTCATGCCGCCCATCGAATGGCCGATCAGGACCACCGGCCCGTCGCTGACCTGGGCAATGAACTCGGCCAGCAGGTCGGCGTAAAACTGAATGGTGATGCGATCGCTGGGGGGAGGCGACTGTCCGTAGCCGGGAAGGTCTACTGCCAGGCAACGAAAACGCTGGCTGAGCAGTCCTAGCAACGGGGAAAGTGCATACCAGGAGCTAGACCAGCCGTGGATTAAGATGGCTACCTGGCGGTTAGAAGCGCCTTCCTCGACAACGTGGAGTTCTTGACCTTTGATGTTGTAAATCGCCATAGTTCCTCTCTCGGAATAGTTTCAAGTTGCAAGTTCCAGGTTTCAAGTGGCGGATGGCATTGAGCTCGCAAGTACTTGTTTGATCTATGCCTTTTTCATTATAGCTCAACTTGTTTATTGAGGGAAAATGGCTGTTGTTTATCCAGGTTACTGGCTTGCAGGGTTACGAAATGCATCAAGATAAGCCCTTTGTGCTTCGTCCAGGCTCACGGATTTGAAGCGCACGCGGTCTCCCGGCAGGCATTGCGCCAGCAGCGGCAGATCGGCCTGAATGACGGTAGCGATTTTGGGGTAGCCGCCGGTGGTCTGGTGATCGGCCAGCATGACGATGGGTTGGCCGTTGGGCGGAATCTGGATGCTGCCGCTGACCAGACCGTCGGAGATGCTTTCGCCCGCACGGCTGGCGAAGATCGCCGGCCCTTGCAGGCGGACGCCCATGCGGTCTGCTTCCGGGGTGAGGCGGTATTCGTTGGTGGTCAGCGCGGCCCGCGCCGGTTCGGTGAAGGCGTCGTCCTGCGGTCCCCAGACGATGCGCACGGTGGGGGCGTGGCTGTAGGGCGGGCGTTGCTCCTGTGGCCACGATCGTCCGGCGACCAGGGCCGGTTCGCGCCAGGGGGAAGCGCCTAGTGGCAGCCGGTCGCCGGGTCGCAGTGCGCGTCCTTCCAGCCCGCCGAAACCGCCTTTGAGATAGGTGGATTGCGATCCCAAAAACGGCGGCAGCGCGATGCCGCCGGAGACGGCGAGGTAGGCGCGCGCGCCGTCGCGACGCTGACCAAAGGTCACGTATTGTCCGGCGCGGATGTAGACGGCATGCCATGTGGGAATCGGCAACCGCCCGGCCCACACGTCGAAGGCGGCGCCGCAGATCGCGATCAGGGCTTCGCGCGGCAGGCGGAGCGCCGGCCCGGTGAGCGTGATCTCCAACGCGGCGGCGTCTGGCGCATTGCCCACCAGCAGATTGGCGGCCCGGAAGGCGACGGCATCCAGCGGCCCGGAAGGCGGCACGCCAAACCGCGCCCATCCGCGTCGCCCGCCATCCTGGACGGTGGTGAGGAAGCCTGGGTTTAGAATTTCCATACGAATCAGCGAGTGAGCGAATCAGCGAGTCGGCGAATTACGAATGGCGAGTCAGCAAGTCGCCGAGTTAGCAAATTACGGATTAGTTAGTGTCATAAAGTATTCGCCGCGCCTGACGCTAAGGCGTCCCCCCCCCTTAATCCCCCCCAACGGGGGGGAATGCGCGCGATAGAGTCTTTCTTCCCCCCAACGGGGGGGAATGCGCGCGATAGAGTCTTTCTCCCCCCCCCAACGGGGGGGAATGCGCGCGATAGAGTCTT
>DAOUFX010000460.1:0-10496 GCA_034429675.1 Anaerolineae bacterium
CGAGCCGGGGTGCCGGCTCGAAAAAACACTACCCTTATAATCCGGCTAAAGGCTAAAAGCTAACGGCTAAACGCTACTTTCAGAGGAGTTGCTATGAGAGAGATCCTCCAATTCGATATTGAAGAAGACGAAGTACCGGTGTTCTACCAGGACGTCAATGAACACCTCCAAAATATGGAAAATTGTCTGCTGTATTTGGAACGCGAGGGGGCAGAGGAAGCGGATATCCGCGAGACGCTGAATGCCGCCTTCCGGGCGGCGCACACGCTTAAAGCTATCGCCGCGACGGTAGGCCATCACACGATGGCCGACTTAACCCACACCGTCGAAACGTTGTTCGACGTTATGCGCTCTGGCAAAATGGCGCCCACGCCGGTGGTCATTGACGAGTTGTTGGCTGCATTGGACACACTGCGGGTGCTGCGTGACGAGGTCACGACGCGCCAACCCAGCGGTCTGGACGTGCCGGCGCTGATCGTCTGGCTGAAAGCGCTGATTGAACAAACCCTGGCTCAAGCAGAAAGCGAGATCATCGCAGCTGACACAGAGCGATTCGCCGCACAGCGCGCGTTGACCCCCGAAGAACAGGCGCAGCTGGCCAGCGACTCGCAGAACTTCACGCTGCTGGAAATCAAAATTCGCACCTCGCCGCAAGCTTATGCGCCGGGAGCGCGCTTGCTACAAGCCACGATGGGACTGATGGAAGTCGGGAATATCGTCGTTCAAAACCCCCCGCAATCCGAACTGGCCAACGACCCCTGTCATGGGCACCTTTGGTTGATCCTGGCGACCCAGATTGCAGGGCAAGACATTAAAACGATCCTGGACGAAGTCAGCGATCTGGATAGTTTTCACATCGAGACGTATGGACTGCAGCCTGAAGAGAAAGAAGAATGGGAAGCCACCGCAATGCAACCGCAGATCGTTGAGGAACTGGAACCCGCCACAGCGGGCGCAGAGGAACCCCGCCGCATCGTCGTTGAGGATATGAGCCGCCTGGCAACAGAAAGCACAGTAAGAATCAGCGTGGAGCGATTGGACGCGCTGATGAATCTGGTGGGGGAACTGGTCACGAACCGGACGCGGCTGGCGCAAATCGAAAGCTCGCTGCGCGAGAAATACGGCAAAGGCGAGATCACCAACACGCTCGACGAGCTGGCATCCGATCTGAACCGGGTGGTGGATCAGTTACAGGAAGAAGTGATGCAGGCGCGCATGCTGCCGCTCGTCCACCTGTTCAACAAATTTCCACGCATGATACGGGATTTGGCCCGCCCCAACGGCAAAGAAATAGACTTGATCATCGAAGGCGCCTCCACCGAACTGGACCGCTCGATCATCGAGCTGATCGGCGACCCGCTGTTGCACCTGCTGCGCAACGCGGTGGATCATGGGATCGAAGCGCCTACCGTGCGGGAAGCCGCCGGCAAAACGCGCCAGGGGATCATCCGCCTGTCGGCAGCCCACCAGGAAGGGCATATCGTCATTACCGTGCAGGACGACGGGCGGGGCATTGATCCGCTGCGCATCCGTGAGATCGCCGTGCAACGCGGGGTGCTCACTGAAGAAGCCGCAACAAAACTCGACGACGAGGAAGCCATCGCCCTGATCTTCCGATCCAATTTCTCCACAGCCGAGCAAGTCACCGCAGTATCCGGGCGTGGTGTGGGCCTGGATGTCGTGAGCACCAACGTCAAGCGGCTGGGGGGGGGCGTCACCGTCGAAAGCACCGTCGGTGTGGGGACGACCTTCCGTCTCACCGTACCGCTCACGCTGGCTATCCTGCAAACCATGCTGGTCTACGTTGGCAACGACATCTACGCCATCCCACTGACCAGCATCATTGAATCCCTGTACCTTGAAGACTGGAAGGTCCGCAACGTCAAAGGCAAACCGGTGATTCATTGGCGCGATCAGGCATTGCCGCTCCTGAATCTGCAAAAGTTTTACGCGCAAGATCAATCCATCCCTGCCGGGCAGGAATATGAACACGAAAGCAAACCCGCCATTGTCGCCGTCTTTTGGGGCAAACAACGCGTCGGCCTCGTCGTGGAAGGATTGATCGGGAAACAGGAAATCGTGATAAAATCATTAAGCAATCTTATCGGCAACGTGCCTGGGATTTCGGGATGCACCATTTTGGGAGATGGACGGGTGGCTCTCATTATGGACATTCCCGGATTAATCAGCACAGCGATGCAGGCGCGCCGGTAAAAGGAGGGCCATGGATTCACAATCAGAAATCTGGAAACGAATACTTCAGGGGCCGGATAGTGACGTTATCCTGCGCGCAGCGGTGCGACGCGTCGGACACGGGTTGTCCAATATGGTCAACAAGGTCATCACCGGCGGCTCCCCCAAGATCAAAACGGTGCCCATCGCGCGCGTAGCGACCCATGCCGGAGCGCCCGACGCAGAGATGGTGGGGATCTATCTGCGTATCGAAACAGGACTGCGCGGACAGGCGATCCTGATGTTGCCGCTGACCTTCGCGCTGAATCTGACGGATCTGGTCATGGGATTGCTCCCAGGGACTTCCGTCGAACTGGGAGTAATGGAGCGGTCGGCATTGGCGGAAGTGGGCAATCTCACACTGTCGTATTTCCTCAACACCATCGCCAGCTTCACCGAAGAGCCGGACATGCTGCAACCTTCGCCGCCGGTGGTCATGGTAGATATGTTAGGCGCCATTCTTAACATCATCGCCGCTCCGGCAGCCTTTGTCAGCGACGATTTACTGATCGTCGAAACGATCTTCAGAGACATCGAAAAAACCGTGTGGGTACGGTTTTGGGTCCTACCGGACCCCTCTGTTCCATGGTCACAAGTTCTATGATTGAATGGGCGCAAGCGGAGAACCCGCGCGCGGTTCCGATTGGAGAGATGATGGTCAGCGATGCGCCCGAGGACATCCTGATAGGATACGGGCTGGGATCATGCGTGGCAATCTGTCTTTACGACCCGGTCAAGCACATCGGAGGTATGCTCCACGCACTGCTCCCTACCCCCATTCGTTCCGAACCAGGACGGCCGACCAAGTTTGTGGATCTGGGAGTGCCCATGCTGATCCAGGCCATCGAAAAAGTCGGCGGGAAACGGCGCCATCTCAAAGCCTACCTTTGCGGCGGCGCGCAAATGATCAACGATAGTAACATTGGTGGAATGCTCAACATCGGCGAACGCAACGTCCTGGCTGCGCGCGAAGCCTTAAAAGCAGCGCGCATCTACGTACACAAGGAATCCACCGGCGGCCAACATGGCTGCACCGTCAAACTCTATGTCAGCACCGGGAAAGTCACCGTGAAAACGCTGAAAGGCGAAGAACGAGTGCTCCAATAGGGAGTAGGAAGTAAAAAAGCTAACAGCTACTTACCAGGAGAAAGTATGGCAAAGATTCTAATCGTTGATGACAGTTTCTTCATCCGCAACCGTTTGGCCGCCCAGCTTGCCAGAGAAGGTTTCGAAACGGCCATGGCCAGTGATGGCGCCGAAGCGGTCAGCGCTTACCGGATGATCAAACCGGATATAGTCCTGCTGGATGTGACAATGCCGCGCAAAAGCGGTCTGGAGGCGCTGTTCGAGATACGCAAGGCCGACCCTGCCGCCAAAATCATTATGCTCACGGCGCTGGATCAGCCTACGATCGCGGCAGAAGCCATCCGGTTGGGCGCCAGGGATTTCCTGGCAAAGCCCGTGGATCACGACCGTCTCATGCAATCCATACAGAAGGCGCTCAAGTGAAACCCAACACCCCCATACGTGTTCTTGTGGTGGATGACTCACCGTTTATGCGGCATACGTTGTCGAAACATTTGGGCGCCGATCCCGGCATCGAGGTAATCGGACAGGCAACAGACGGCATAGATGCGCTGGCAAAAACGAAAGAGTTAAAACCCGATGTCATCACACTGGACATTCAAATGCCGCGGATGGACGGCCTGGCATCATTGGAACGCATCATGGCGGAATGCCCCACCCCGGTCATTATGGTGAGCGGCCTGACCGAACGCGGCGCGCGGGTCACGATCCAATCGCTGATGCGCGGAGCCGTGGACTTTGTCACCAAACCCGCCGAAGCGCTTCAAATCCAGGACGTCACCAGCGAACTCATCGAGAAAATCAAAATGGCCGCCGGGCTGCGCTCCTCGCCGATGCTGATTCCTCCGGTATACCAACAACCACAGCCGCCGACCAAAGCTGAAGCTAAATTGTACCGCAAAGGCGATCCACTGGTCATCATCGGCTCGTCTACGGGTGGGCCACGCGCTTTGCGTGAAATTTTACCCGAGCTGCCCGGAAACCTGACGGCGGCCTTCGTGATCGTCCAACATATGCCGGTCGGATTCACCCAACCGCTGGCCCAAAGGCTCAATCAAAGCTGCACGCTGACGGTGCAAGAGGCCGCCCAGGGAGATCGTCTGGCCCACGGGATGGTGTTGGTGGCCCCCAGCGGCTATCACCTGGAATTTGATGGGCAACGCCGGGTGACACTGAACGAAGGCCCCCGTCGCAATGGCGTGCGTCCATCCGTGGATACCTGCATGGAGTCGGCAGCCGATCAGCACGGAAACGCCGTGATCGGCGTCGTGCTCACCGGTATGGGCCACGACGGCCTGGACGGAGCGCGCCGCATCAAGGAAGCCGGCGGCAAGATCATCGCCGAACACGAATCCACCAGCGTGGTCTACGGAATGCCCCGCAGCGTTGTCGAGGCCGGATTGGCCGACTATGTCGCGCCACTGCCGGAGATCGCCGCCGCGCTGTTAAAGTTGATAAGCAAGTGAAAGATCAAGAATACAATTTCATTAAGTACAAAATACGCCAGTTGTTCAACATTGATCTGGACGATTACAAACCTACCCAAATGCAGCGCCGCCTGAATACGTACTTGCTCCGTTCCGGGCACCCCAACTGGCCCACGTTTTTCCGCGTCATCCAGGACGACCCCGAAGCCTTGGGCAAACTCAAGGATTATTTGACCATCAATGTCTCCACATTCTTTCGCGACAGCGAGAAATTTGACTATCTCAACAAGAAAATCTTGCCCGAATTGTTGCGCACCCGCAACCGGCTGCGCGTATGGAGCGCCGGGTGCTCGCTGGGCCACGAGCCCTACTCGGTGGCCATTCTCCTCGCCGAAATCAGCGGCGTCTATGCCAACCACTACATCCTGGCGACCGACCTCGACCATTCGGCGCTGAGCGCCGCGCAAGCCGGCGGTCCTTACGCCGAGGATAAAATTGCTAACGTCTCCCAGGATATGCGCCGCCGTTATTTCCGCTCCACCCCCCAGGGCAACTATGTCATAGATGCACTCCGGCGCAAAGTGACCTTCCAATATCAGAATCTCCTCGAAGACCCCTTTGAAAACGATTTCGACCTCATCCTCTGCCGCAACGTCGTCATCTACTTTTCTACCGAGACCAAGACCCAGCTGTACCATCAATTCTTCAATGCGCTGCGCCCCGGCGGGGTGTTCTTCGTCGGCAGCACCGAAGTGCTGCCTTACACGACGAAATTGGGGTTCGAATCCATCGGAATTTCTTTCTATCGCCGCCCGCTCTGAAAATTTGACAATCTGCCCGAACCCCCTATAATCTTCACAGATTTTGCAACCTGCCTCCTGGCAGGTTTTTAATCGCAAAAGACTGCGAATGGGAGGAGTAGGTGGTCCTCCGGCGCTGAAGAATGGCAAATCCCATAGGATTGCCAACAGAGAGGGAAGTCATTGGCTGCGAGCTTTCCACAGTCGCCTACCACCGAAGTCGCTCAGGAGTTGAGCCGGTGAAAGGTCACAAAACCTTAACCAGCTACGGGATCGCCCGTTATCGCGAGCACTCTTCAAGTCCCATCCAACCGGATGGCGGCGAGTGACAGAGAGCGCCGGCGCGCGCCGGCGAATCAGGGTGGTACCGCGAAAGCCCATTTCGTCCCTGGACGAGATGGGCTTTTTTGTTTGTCCATGTGTTTGTGTGGGTGGGGAACCACCCACCCCCCATATCAGGAGGATAAAAATGGGTTTACCAAAGCAGTATGACGCAAAAACAATCGAGCCGCGACTACAGGCGCTCTGGCTGGAAAAAGGGACATTTCACTTTGATATAGACGACGCCGCGCGCCCGGTCTATTCGATTGACACGCCGCCGGCGACGGTGTCGGGGCATCTGCACCTGGGCCACGTCTACTCTTATAGCCACGCCGACTTCTTCGCGCGCTTCTGGCGGATGCGCGGATACAATGTGTTCTATCCCATGGGCTTCGATGACAACGGCCTGCCCACCGAACGCCTGGTGGAGCAATGGGAGCACGTCCGCGCCGCCGAGATCGGGCGCGAGGCTTTCATTCAACGCTGCCTCGCCATCAGCGAAAAAGCCGAGGAAGATTACCGCGCGCTGTGGCAGCGGATCGGGCTCTCGATTGACTGGCGCTACGCCTACCGCACCATTGACGCCCCGGCGCGCCGCGCTTCGCAGCACTCGTTCCTCGATCTCTACCGCAAGGGCCAGGCCTATCGCAAAGAGGCCCCCACGATCTGGTGCCCGGAATGCCGGACGGCCATCGCGCAGGCCGAGCTGGCCGACATGGACCGCGAAAGTGTGTTCTACACGCTGGTGTTCAAAGCCGAGGGTAAACGCACGTTGGAAATCGCTACGACCCGACCCGAGTTGCTGGCCGCCTGCGTGGCCGTCTTCGTGCATCCCGACGACGAGCGATACCGGTCGCTGGTGGGCGAACAGGTGTGCGTGCCCTACTTCAGACAATGGGTGCCGGTGCTCACCGATCCCGCCGCCGACCCCGCCAAGGGAACCGGCGCGGTGATGTGCTGCACCTTCGGCGACGCCACCGATGTGGCCTGGTGGCGCGCTCACAACCTGCCGCTGCGCATCACCATTGATCAGGCCGGTCGCATGACCGACCTGGCCCGCGACTTCGCCGGGATGAAAAGCAGCGAGGCCCGCCGGCAAATCGTCGAAGCGCTTGAAGCGCGCGGGCAACTGATCGCCCGTCGCCCTATCCAACAATCGGTGCGCGTCCACGAGCGCTGCGATACGCCGGTAGAGTACATGGTCGCCCAACAATGGTTCATCCGCGTGCTGGATTTCAAGGAGAAATTCCTGGAAGCCGGCGCAAAAGTCCAATGGCATCCGGCGCACATGGGCGCGCGCTATCAAGAGTGGGTGGAGAATCTCAACTGGGACTGGTGCATTTCGCGGCAGCGCACTTATGGCGTGACCTTCCCGCTCTGGTACTGCGACGCCTGCGGCGCGGTCGTCACAGCCGGGGACGATGAGTTGCCGGTAGACCCCGCCACACGCGCGCCGGCGCAGCCCTGCGCCTGTGGCGGTACGTCCTTCACCCCCGAAACGGACGTGATGGACACGTGGGCCACTTCCTCGCTGACGCCGCAGATCGTGGGGCAATGGCTGGAAAATCCCCGGCTGTATGCGAAGGTGTTCCCCTTCTCTCTGCGCCCGCAGGCCCACGAGATCATTCGCACCTGGGCCTTCTACACCATCGTCAAGTCGCAGCACCACTTCGACGCCGTGCCCTGGGCCGCCGCCGGCATCTCCGGCTGGGGCCTGGCGCCCGAAGGAACGGGCAAGATCAGCAAGAGCAAGGGCGGCGGGCCGATGCCGCCGCTGGAAATGATCGGGGCGTATTCCGCCGACGCCGTGCGCTTCTGGGCCGCCAGCACCGGGTTTGGCAAGGATGCCATCATCAGCGAGGAGAAGATTCAGAGCGGCGAGAAGTTGATCACCAAGCTGTGGAACGTGGCGCGCTTCGCCGAGGGTTTCCTGGAAGGCGTCACGAACGAGACGGAACCGCCCGCGCTGTCGCCCGCCGACCGCTGGATTCTGGCCCGGACGCAGTCGCTGACGCGCCGTGTGACCGGCCTGCTGGAAGCCTACGACTACGCCGCCGCCAAGAACGAGATCGAGAGCTTCTTCTGGCGCGATCTGGCCGACAATTACCTGGAAATGGCAAAGCTGCGGCTCTACGCCGAACCCGCCGAGAAAGGCGCGGGCGCGCGCTTCGCGCTCTATCACACGCTGCTGGCGCTGATCAAATGGCTGGCGCCCTTCATGCCTTACATCACCGAGGAACTTTACCGGCAACTCTTTGCCGCGCGCGACGGCGCGGACTCCGTCCACCACGCGGCCTGGCCGGGCGTAGATGCGCGCTTCGCGCAAGAAGCCGCCGAAACCTTCGGCGAATCCCTGATCGAGGTCGCCACCGCCGTGCGCCGGTTCAAGAGCGAACGCGGGCTGTCGCTGGGAGCAGAAATCCAGGAGCTGCGCCTGGCCGCTGCGGGCGACGTCGCCGCGCAATTGCAAGACGCCATCTCCGACATCGCCAGCGTCACCCGCGCCAAAGAAGTCAATGTCGTGAAAAATTTGGGCAAGGACGGGATCGTGATTCTCCCCGAAGGCACCGTGCAAGTCGCCATCGTGGATCCCACCGCCGCTCCTGCCAAACCTGCGCCGACCAAGAAATCAGAAGCGTCGGACAAAAAAGCCGAGACGCCGGATGAGAAGGCCGAAGCGCCGGACAAGAAGCCAAAAGCATCGGACGGAAAAGCGGAATAAAAACAAGAAACCAACAAAGCGCGTTTTGCCGGGTACGATACTCACCCGGTAAAACGCTCTTTTACTTTCAACTTGAAACGCTTCAATCAATGTTTCCCATAACCCGGTATAATTAACAAAATGAGCGATCTGGACATCGATCATCTGAATGCCGTCTTCGAATCCGCATCCCCGCAGGACATCCTGCGCTGGGCGTGGGAAACGTTTGCGCCGGACGTGGCGTGCACTTCGTCCTTCCAGACGCAAAGCGTGCCGCTGCTGCACATTGTCGCGCAAGTTTGCCCGGAAATGCCGGTGCTCTTCATTGACACCGGATTCCATTTCCCGGAGACGCTGACGTTCAGGGACACGCTGCAAGCGCGCTTCGGGCTCAACGTCCGCATCCTACGCCCCACCGTCACCCAAAGCGAACTGTTGCAGCAATACGGCGATGCGCTTTACGGTCGCGACCCCGATCTCTGCTGCTTCATTCACAAAGTGCAACCGCTGGAGTGGGCGCTCAGAAGAATGAAGGCCTGGATTTCAGGGGTGCGCCGCGACCAGACCCAGACGCGGGAAGCGCTGTCGGTGCTGGAGCGCCAGCCGGACGGCAAGCTGCGGATTCATCCGCTGCTCAACTGGACAAAAGCCGACGTCAAGGCGTACCGCGAGGCCCACGATCTGCCGAGGCATCCGCTGGAGGCGATGGGCTACATCAGCATCGGCTGCGCGCCCTGCACCCGCCCGGTCTTTGCCGGCGAGGACGACCGCGCCGGGCGCTGGGCCGGTTCGGATAAGAAAGAATGCGGCCTGCACCTGGATTGGAGCAAGGAAAAGGGAGATTAGGGATCAGGGATTAGGGATTAGGGATTAGGGATTAGGAAAAAGTGGCCCTAATCTCCCAATCCCCCAGTCCCCTAATCCCTAATCCCCCAATCACTCACGATTTTCAAAGGAGCGCCATGAACACAAACCCTGTGATTTTGGTGACCGGCGGCGCCGGCTACATCGGCTCGCGGCTGATCCGCGATCTGGCGACAGATCCCCGCTTTGCCGGCATGACTGTGCGCATCTACGACAGCCTGCGGCACAAGTATATGGACGCGCTGATGGATTTGCCCGCCGAAGGACATTACGAATTCATCGAAGGCGACGTCCTCGACCGGCTCAACCTGCGCCGCGCCATGCAGGATGTGGTCGCCGTCGTCCATCTGGCGGCCATCGTCACGACCCCGCTCAGTTTCGACAACCCGGAGTGGACCAAACAGGTCAACCATTGGGGAACCGCCGCGGTGGTAGAGTGCACCCTCGGCGCCGGCATCCCGCGTCTGATCTACGCCAGCTCGGCCAGCGTCTACGGGCCGGGCGAGGCGTTCAAGGAGACGGACGCCTGCCGCCCCATCGGGCCCTACGCCGTCTCCAAGCTTCACGCCGAGGGGGAAATTCTTCAGGGGAAAGCCCGCGGGCTGAAAACGACCATCGTCCGGCTGGGCACCACCTTCGGCAACGCCCCGGCGATGCGCTACGACGCCATCGCCAACAAGATGGCTTTCATGGCCGGCGTAGGCCGCCCGCTGGTCATCCGTGGCAGCGGCGAACAGATCCGCCCGCTCATCCACATCCGCGACGCCTCCGCCGTCCTGCGTTTCTGCCTGGCCGAAGCGCAGACGGAGGGCGAAATCGTCAACGCGGTGACGGCCAACCCCACCGCCAACGAGATCGCCCACGTCTTGCAGGAGCTGGCGCCCAAAGTCACCATCCGCTACACCGACCAGGACATTCTGACCGAAGTCAGCTACGCGGTTGACTCGGCCAAACTGCTGGGGATGGGCTTCACCCCCCAGGTCAGCCTCGATGCCGGCCTGCAAGAAGTGCTGGCGCGCTGGCAAGGATTTTAAGAAGGGTGTTTTTGAGGGGGGCAGCCCCCCC
>DAOUFX010000461.1:0-5463 GCA_034429675.1 Anaerolineae bacterium
TCTTGGCTGCGGGGCGTTTGGCAGAAATGCGACAATATCGCAGCGATACCCCAAGCGCAATTGGAGGATGGGAAGGCGAGTTGACTGTTGACCAGCAATTGATTCTATATAGTCATTATACTGCGGGCAAGAATTTTCTCGATTGGGAAAAGGCGACTGCCCCTGGACCAGTCGCGAAGTATCGGCTACAGGGGTGGCTGAATCTGTACAGAGAAGTATTTGCACAATAGGGGGCACCCACAATGAAGATAGTAAATGGGAAAATATGGATTGTGATATTGCTGGTAATTATTTCTTTCACCGCTTGTCAGGTCACAAAAGAAAACACATTGGATGCATTTGCTGAACTGCCACTCTCCACGGCTACTCAGATTACCTTGGTTGTGAATAGGAATGAAGGCAGCCATTGTGATTCTTACATAGTAGAGGCTATTTACTATACACCACAATCCACAACAGAATTCATTGTTGAAATGGATAGGAATCTTTTGCTGGCTGGCTGGGAAGGCTATGGCCAAAAATTATCAAGTGATGCTCAGGTTCGTTATGCAAGCTATTACCTGAAGGATAGGGCTGGATTGAGCATAGATTCAGAAGTGACCCCAATTTACACAAATAATAAATATGATGAGTTTATTGATATGGATGCTTTACAATTGCTAGAAGGACAGCCCCTTGACAATAATAATCCAGAGGATGGTTACTTCCTAATAAAATTTTACTATCACCCCTATCCACCCAATGATGGATGCAATGGATGAAAAACTATGCAAAAAGGAAGCTAAAACTGCTTATCTTGATGGTGAACTACCAAGTGTAAGGAAAATGATCTTACTTTCAGGTAACGCTCAAAAGATACTATTGGCAACTTGCGCAAGCGTCTTGCTTCTGATGGCAACTGCTTGCGATTCCCAACCCGACGGACGTTTAGCAACTGCAGCGTTTTCTCCGTCAGGACTGGAGTTGAGCGCCGAGTCGCCGCCTGCCTCTTCCACAACCGCCAGCTTTATTCAAACCTCCCCTACGTCTTCATACACGCACACTCCAAAACCTACAGGGATTTCGACACCCACTCCATCTCCAACGGCTACTTTTGCCTGGACGCCAATACCTACATTAGCGCCCGACGCCGCTCTGGAAGCTTTACTCCAGTTGTATGCTGACAACAGCGGGTGCGAATTACCCTGTTGGTGGGGCATTACACCAGGGAAAACAACCTGGACGGAAGCGCAGACAAAACTGATGCCACTGGGTTGGTCAAGTGGGCCCTGGGGGGACGGTGGCGTCGTCAGGTATGAGTTCGCTTTTGATGTGCCAACCAGGTTGGACCCGGAAGGCGCCTTTGAACCTATCCTTGGAGTTCAAAATGATAAGGTTAAGGGGATTAGCTTAAATACCAGATGGCTTTTTTCTGACTTTGACTATTCCCTGAATGGGTTGTTAGAAATGTTGAGCGCGCCGGACGAAATTTGGCTAGAAGTGGTGACAGAGACGCAATCCGAGCCGTACTATGAAATGGACTTGTTTTACCCGAGTAGGGGCATACTTTTGAGCGCCACAGGCACAGTTCAAATAGAAGATGAGCGCTTGCACATCTGCCCACAACAATTCAGTCGTGGAACATTTCCTCCGGCAATTATGCTGTGGTCGCCGGCAGAACATTACAAATATTCCGAAGTTTTTCTGGCCACGCTTGGACGAGACGATGTAGATACATCAGATTTCTATCCATTGGAGGAATGGAGCCCTGATTTTGATCGAGAAGACTTCTACACCACATACCTCGATCCGCAGACGAGCACATGCTTCGAAGTTGTTCCAATCGCGACCACAGAATAAACTGCATAGCGATTACCATCATACATGATGAGCTAAACTGGCAAAGAACAGTAGTATCTTCTCAAAATCTGGGGAGTAGGAGCGGGCAGCGCCAGCTCCCGCTCCCACTCCCCACTTCTTCCCCTTTTCATTGAGATGATACGAACAATAAGTGCAGGAAAAATGATGCAAGGATACCATGTCAGCGACACACAAACTCAATTCACTATGGCTAGGACTTCTGGCGACCATCTTCGCCGGTTGTGAGCCGCTGGAACCGGTCACAAGTACGGCCATGTCGGCGCCGACAACTTCTGCGGTGACGTCTCCTGTGATTTCTACGGCACAGCGACCGGCGGGAACATCTACTCCAATCGCCACTCTCACCGGCGAGCATTGCGTCCCCAAACTCATTCCGGTTACGGACGATACGGTGAGCCGGGTTCAATGGTCAGCCGACGAGTCCGCGCTTTATTACAACTTACAAGATGCTCCTGATGCCTGGTGGGCGTTCGATCCGGCGTCGAATACAACCAACCCTCTTTCCGCAAAGCCGATCTTAAACGAATCTATGCCCGACGCGATTGACCGGGTAATTCCTGAGATTGTGGACCGAGAACTCGTCTCGGTCTCACCGGATGGGAAGAACGCGGTGTATGGGATCAAAGTCTATTCGTCGCCTACCCCCATACCAGATACTGCGGGCGAGTCCGGCGGGCCTTCGGAGTTTCAGTACGAACTTTTCCTGGTAAAACCCGGGGCGACTTCGCCAGTTTCCTTGGGGCAATTCGCGGGACTGCTGGAGGGGTTCACCTGGTTCGCGGATTCTTCCGCATTTCTGGTTCACAATTCCGCGCGTATACCGGTGAGTGCGTACACCTGGCTGGCCGATGTGTCCTGGCAAACACTCGTCCCCTTGCTGGTAGCAACGCCTGACATACCTGAAAAACGGTTCGTTGACCTTGCGGAAGACGGAACCGTAGTGCTCTATGAAGGTCAGCAAGCGCTTCATCTCTACAACCCCGGCGCAGGGACGGATCAGGAAATCCTCTCTTTGCCGGACGGGCGCTTTTATGCGTGGTTCCTCGATAATACCCACATCCTGGTCATTGATGATAGGGAAGAATCCCTACGCTTTACCGCCTACATTTACGACAGCGCCGCCGGCGAGCTAACCCGTGTGAGTGAAGATACGTTCGCCGCCGATGAGCTCAAGCTTTCGCCCAACAGACGGTATGTGGGCATTGTTGATATGCAATCGGGCGGATTGCAAGTTCTTCCGCTATGCCGGCAAAGCCAGGTGACACGCACACAACCGCCAACGGTGCAGCCCGCGTTCACGGCAACGCCCACACCCCCCCCGCATCAGCGAGGAATACCTGCGCGAGGTCATCTGGTCGGCCCAAGAGCAGGCTTTTGTCCTGACCACCTGGACCGAGGGGAGTGGTTGGCAGGCATTCTCGCCAGCTACTTCAGCATTCGCGCCTCATCCATCTCCCATCCCCACGCTTGATCCGGCCATCGGTCAGGAGATCGGGTGGTACGAGAATGCCGCTTATGCCTTTTCCAACGACGGGCAGGCCGTTCTCACCATCGCCAGGGGGAAACATTCTTTGAATTGTGGTACACCAACTTGAATGTTCGTGAACCCCATCAAGTGATGACAAACACGGAATTCTACGAGGGTGGCTGTTGTATTGAGCGTATGCTCTGGCTCCCCGGCGATGAGGAGGCTCTGTTGACACAGGTATCCGGTGAATCGCTGATCGTCCGCCGCCTGGACGTGGCAACGCACCAGGTGTCGCCGTGGTCGGACGATGTGACGACGATTTCAGCTACACCAGTAGAAGAGATTGTCCCTACACTCATTACTCTTGCGCCCGGCGGGACTCAACTGGCCATGGTCAGTTGGTTGCTCGGTCCCCAACCGGACCAATTGTGGATTCTGGATCTGGCGACCCGACAATTGACGCAGATCGGCCCCGCCTACGCCGGAATGCAGCCACTGTGGTCTGCCGCCGCGCGCTATGTGTATTATGCTCGCGGCGCCGCGCCGCATCACTTTGGCGCCTACGACAGCGAAAACCCGGTAGGAATTTACAAGTTCGATCGTGAGACCTCCCAAACCACTGAGCTATTGCCGCCGGGGGCGCTGGGTTCCGCCGGAATCGGCCCGCAGTGGAGCATCTCGGACGATGAGACCTATGTGATCTACAACGTTGATCAAGGGGACGCTTCACAAGAAGGGATGTGGTTGGCGAATTTGAACTATTGAAAGATAACCGACAAATAGGTTCTCACCGGCCGGTTTATGACAATCGTCGGGTCCCAATAATTCCCTGTCATCACCAGCAGGCTCAGCAAGGTTATGGAGTCTTCGTAATAGTTGTCGTATGTGTTGTAAACGGCATTGTAGACGGCATTCAGACGTTGCTGCTGGCCGGGGCGCGTCATCAGGGCCACGCCAAAGGGCGCCACGAAGAAGGTCGTGAAGTAGTCGCTATCCGGGAGCGGGGTGCCGTCCAGGTAGTAACCCGCCATGATATTGTCAGGATCATCGCCAATGACACCGGCGACCCAATCCGCCATACGCCGGGTTTGCTGCATAGAGGTGGCATCGTTGTTGATCAGGGCGTCGGTTCCGATGCGCCACGGATCGCGCCCGGCATTGTAGTAATAGTGGCCATCCTCCGGCCCTTCCAGGAAATCCGCATCGGCAGGACGGGGCGTATGATCCGCCTCGGATACCGGTTCGATAAAATCGGGCAATAACCCGGCTTGTGGGCTGTAGTTGTCCTGCAAGCTGGAGATAGTCGCCTGCGTCGTGTTGAGCACGGCCGTCCAGGCAGCATCGCCCGTCGCGCGCCCATAAGCGCGGAAATGGGCCGGCATGAAATCTGATGAGCGCGGCGTGTATTGGTTTCGCTCATCGCCGTCAAATTCCACCCAGTCACCCAACGTGGGCAAATGGCTGTCCGGGCCGATCGTGGATTCTTTGATCGCTGTGATCAGTTGCTGCGCTTCGGCCTGGTAGTTGATAGCGCCCTGACTACCCCATTGCGCATGGGCCAGCAGCAGAGCATAGGCGATGTCGGCGTCGCCGTCAAAGGCGCTATCCTCGCCGCCCACATCCTCCGGTATTTCCCATGCCATGAGGCGCGCATCTATATTGCTGGGGTGGTCGTGCACAAAATACCACAATCCGTCGAAGATGGTCTGTGCATCAGGATCATACCCCGCCATGAGGGCGACGATAACCATGCCATAGCCCTGGCCCTCCGACACGGTGCGTCCGGGGTTCTTGTAACCGACCGTCACGCGATAGCGCGTCGGCGTTCCGGCCACGGTGGCAAGATACTGCGCTTTCCAGTGGCCGTAAAAGGCGCGCACGTCGTCGTCCATTTGAATTTGGGTGCGGTGATTGGGCCGAATCGTGTTCGGGGCATACGTGGTATGCTGGGGAAAGGGGCGTTGCGGAGAAGCGGTCGCCGATGGGGCGGCGTACGAACACAGCAAACTGCCCACCATGCAAAGCCCCAGGATTCCTTTTAGCAGTGTGAAACCGGTCATCATTGCCTCCTTCGGAAATAGCCTTTAGCCGGATTATAAGGGGGTGTTTTTTCGAGCCGGTACCCCGGCTCGAAA
>DAOUFX010000462.1:0-3013 GCA_034429675.1 Anaerolineae bacterium
GCCGGTACCCCGGCTCGAAAAAACACCTTTCTATTCTATTTTCTCACTTTACACGGAAATTGGAATTTGCGCCTGTGGCCTTGTTTTGCGCCGGTGTATAATGGACCTTTATGACTACCCAATTGTTGACCACTAAATTGGCCGTCCCACCGCTGCCGCCGCGATGGGTCGCCCGTTCGCGTCTGCTGGAGCGCCTGGATGAGGGCTTGCGCCTGGGACATAAGCTCTTGTTGTTGTCCGCTCCGGCCGGGTTCGGCAAGACCACGTTGCTTTCCGAGTGGCTTTCCACTCTCAAGCCGGACGCCAGGTCTTGTTGGCTGGCGCTCGATGAATCTGACGACGACCCGGCTCGTTTCTTTGCCTACTTTGTCGCCGGCCTGCAAGCGCTCGAACCCGGTATCGGCAGAGACGCTGTGGAATTTCAGCCGCACTCTTTGCAAGATGATCTGGCGGTGTTGATCAATCGGTTGGCCGTCCTGCCCGGTCAGGACGCTGCGGGCGCGCCGCTTATCGTCGTTCTGGACGATTTGCACCTGGTGACTTCGCCGGCCATCTATGACGGCTTGACCTTTCTGCTCGACCGCATGCCGGTGTGGATGCATCTGGCGATCGCCACGCGAGCCGATCCGCCGGTACCGCTTGCGCGGCTGCGCGCCCGTGGGCAATTGACCGAACTGCGTCAAAGCGATTTGCGCTTTGCCCTCGACGAAGCCGCCGAGTTCCTCAACCACGTCAAGGGGTTGGGGCTTGCCGCTGAATCTGTGTCTGCGCTGACTGATCGCACCGAGGGGTGGGCCGCCGGTTTGCAGATGGCGGCGCTCGCGCTGGGATCCATGCTGGATCGCCGGCAGGGCGACCCCGCCGGCTTCATCCGGGCGTTTGCGGGCAGCAACCGCTATGTGCTGGATTATCTGGTCGAAGAGGTGTTGCAGCGCCAATCTCCGGACGTCCAGCAATTTCTCCTGCAAACGTCTACTTTAGAGCAACTGTGTGGGCCGTTGTGTGACGCAGTCATGGCGAAAGAAGCCCGGCCTTTGTCCGATGGTTACGGCCAGGCGATGTTGGAATATCTCGAACGCGCCAATCTTTTCATCGTGCCGCTGGATGACCGGCGCGAGTGGTATCGCTATCACCGCCTCTTTGCCGATTTGTTGCAGCAGCGCTTGCAGCAGAGTGCGCCTGAGCAGCTGTCTTCCCTGTATCTCCGGGCTTGCGCCTGGTACGAGCGCAGTGGGCTGCTGGCTGAGGCGATTGATTGCGCTCTGGCGGCGCGGGATTTTCAATGCGCCGCCCGTCTGATCGAACAGGCGGCCCAGGCAACGTTGCTGCGCGGCGAGATGACGACTTTTTTGCGTTGGATGCAGGCTTTGCCCGATGAGTGGGCGCGTCGTTCTCCTTCTTTGTGCGTCTATTATGCCTGGGCGCTGTTGATGAGCGGCTATCCGTGGGTCGAGGTTATGCTGCGCTTGCAAGAAGCCACCACCAACCCGCAGACCATCTCTCCTCAGATTGCGGCTTTACACGCGTTTGTAACTTTGTTTCGGGGCAACGTTGTCCACGCCGATGAGCTGTCCCGGCTGGCGTTGGAGAAT
Source organism: Anaerolineae bacterium (assembly GCA_034429675.1). Taxonomy (GTDB): domain Bacteria; phylum Chloroflexota; class Anaerolineae; order B4-G1; family SLSP01; genus JAKQHY01. Next base: position 1,593 of record DAOUFX010000462.1, read on the forward strand.
TTGCCGGAAAGTGAAGCCTTCCTGCGCGGGATTGCTGTTTTTTGCCAATCCGCCGTGTATTTCGACCGGGGCGACGGTGAATTGGGACGGCGGGTTCTGGAGGGGCTGCTGCATCCTGATCAAAAAAACGGCAATGTGGCGCTCGGGATTATGGCCTTGTGTTATCTGGCCGAGTCGTACTTGAAGCAAGGGTTGCTTTTCAAAGCGCAAGCTTTCTACCAGCAAGCCTTGGCAATGGCTACCCTCCCGTCGGGCCGGCGTTTGCCGGTTGGCGGCGTGGCGTTGATGGGGCTCGGCGACCTGGCGCGGGAATGGAATGATCTCGATGCCGCGGCGGATTATCTCGAAGAGGGAATTGAGTTGAGCAAGCGCTGGAGTCAGCTGAGTTTGCTCGATGGATACGTCTCGCTGTCGGCTCTCAAGCAGGCGCAGGGCGATGCGGAAGGCGCGCAGCACTACATCCGGCTGGCGCAGGGTCTGGCGGCTCAATTCGACGCTACCCAGATGGACGATTGGTCCGTCGCGATGTACCGGGCATTGCTCTGGCTGCGGCAGGGCAATCTGGCGGAAGTCGTGCGGTGGGTTCAGGAGCGCCAGGTGGACAGTCCGCCGGACTCCGACCAGGACCATTTCAGCCAACGCCTGCGCAAGTACGAGCAACTTGTGCTGGCCCGGTTGCGGATCGTTCAGGGGCGCTGCGACGAGGCGTTGGCGCTGCTCGATCAGGTGCGACCGCAGATGCAGCAGCGGGGGCGCGTGATCCGGTTGATCGAGATTGACGTTCTGCAAGCGCTGGTTTTTCAGGCGCAGGGCCGGACGGGCGACGCATTGGCGACCCTGGAACGCGCGCTGACCCACGCCATGCCCGAAAAGTATGTGCGACTGTTTGCCGACGAGGGCGAGCCGATGCGCGCTCTTTTGCAGGCGGCGCGACAAAAGTTGGCGCGCGACTCGTCGTTGGCGGCTTATGTTGACACACTGCTCACCGCCTTCGGCGAAATACCCTCCGCCTCCGCCGTTGCCTATCTTCCACCCGCTCAACCTTCGCCCTTGATTGAGCCGTTGAGCGAGCGTGAGTTACAAGTCCTGCAACTCCTGACCGGCGACCTGTCGGTCGCCGAGATTGCGGAAAAGTTGTTCGTCTCTGTGAGCACCGTCCGCACTCACGTCAAAAACGTTTATGCCAAGCTGGACGTCCACAGCCGCTATGAAGCCGCCGCGCGCGCCAGAGACCTGGGCCTTTTGAGAAAAATTTGAACTCCCCACGGAATCCCCAATTTTGAGGATGACGGCTCCTCTCCTTTGCGCGTATACTGTCCGCAAATGTAGTTAGATGAAAATCCACGCGAGCGCGAAAGGGATTAGGAACTGAGGGATTAGGGATTGGGCAGAATCCCCCAATCCCCCAATCCCCCAATCCC
>DAOUFX010000463.1:0-7322 GCA_034429675.1 Anaerolineae bacterium
TATCCTCTACCCCCACTTTTCCCCTTTTTGATGAGTCCTAGCGTTGACGGAAGCGCGGGTCTTCGGTCAGGACACGAACCAGTCCCTCTTGCAACGACACCTGAGGTTGATACCCCAAGAGCTGTCGGGCCAGCGTGATGTCGGCCTGAAGGCGGGAGACTCCGCCGCCTAACTTCTGGCTGTAGAGGATATTGCTGCTCGAACCGGTCAAAGCCAGAATGTGCTGCGCCAGATCGTTCATCGAGGTCTCGACGCCGCTGCCTACGTTGATCGTGCGTCCGCCGATGCCCCCGGCCGTGAGGGCGGCGGTCATAGCGCGGACGGCGTCTTCGACGTAGATGAAATCGCGAGTCTGGCTGCCATCGCCAAAAATGACCAACGACCCCCCGCCAAGCGCCTGATGCATAAAACGCGGAACGACAGGAGAGTGAGCCGGCAACAGCGGCTGGGTGGGGCCATAGGCATTGAAAATGCGCAAAGCGACCGTTTCAATGCCGGTCAGCCGTCCGATGGTGTGAACATAATGCTCGGCTGCCAGTTTACTCACAGCGTAAGGGGACTGCGGGTTGGGCGGCGTCGCTTCGGTCACAGGTTGTTCGGCCTGGTCGCCGTAGATAGCGCCGGAAGAGGTCAACACCAGGCGTGGCACTTCGACATCGCGCAGAGCTTCGAGGAGAGTGACCGTGCCGCCCACGTTGATGTCGTTGTAGTCCTTGGGATAGAGCGTAGATTCGGCGACCAGCACGCGGGCCGCCAGGTGATAAACACAATCTATCCCTTGCAACAATGTCCAGAGCTTGGGCCGGTCGGTGATGCTGCCGCGATGCAGCAACACACGCGAATCCAGACGAGTGGGATCGCCGGCGCTCAAGTCATCCAGGGCCAGGACTTCGTGGCCATCCACCGCCAGGGCGTTGGCCAGGGCGCTCCCTAAAAACCCGGCGCCGCCGGTTATGAGAATTCTCACAGGACCTCCATCGTCAAAGTCGGACGGGTCAGCGAATCAGCGAGTCAGCGGATTACGGATTACGGATTACGGATTACCAATTCCCAGTTTCACGCTTCACGTTTCACGCCTCTACCCCGTCTACTGTCTACCGTCTACCGCCTACCTATTGATTCAAACACGTCACGTAATCCTGCCCCACGATCAAACGCATGGTGTACGGGGAGTTGGGGTCTTCGTAATAGATGACATTCTCGTCCGGCACGCTGAAAAGCGACTGGAACAGATCCAGACCGCTCCCTTTGACCGTGCTGCCGAAAAAAATAATCTGAGTCTGCGGATAATCCCAGCGATCCGGGGGATTGATCGTAGGCACGTAACCGTAATGAACCATACGGTCGGCGGCCAGGGAATCCCAGTGAGCGTTGCCGGTGCCATTCCAGACCTCAACGTAGATGGCATTTTGCATGGCGCGATTGCTGGCCGGAGGCGCCATCACGTCGTCAAGGACCGGCAAAATGGCATCGTAGTGGGGCAAGAAAACGTTGCCGCCCTGATAGGTCACGTACGGCTCCACCTCGGCGCGACCGATGTTGTAGCGGCGCACATTGACCATATCCAATTGCGAAGCGGTCAGCGCCAGAGAAAAAATCTTATCCACCGGGAGATCGGTTTCAAACAGGTAGTTAAGATCGGGATAAAGAGCGGGAACGGCGTTGAGCAAATCGGTCTCCTTGCCTTTGCGCCACATCGCCTCCAAAACTTGCTGCTGGCGACGCTCGCGGGAAAAGACGCTGGTGGTTTTTCGAGAACGCGAGTACCAGAGAGCCAACTCGCCATCCATGTGATGCAAGCCGGGTTCCAACGCGATCATGTGGAACTCCCCATTCTCGTCAGGGATAGGCCAATAGTCTTCCAGGCGGCAGGGAACCGGCACGTCAATGCCGCCCATCGTGTTGACCAGCGTAACCAACCCGTCAAAATTGACCTTCACGTAATAATCGGCGGTGATGCCCAGATTGTACAGCAGCGTCTGGTTGAGATAGCCGGCGCCGCCGCCATCGTAACCCGAGGCCGCGCCGTGCATATCGGCCGTATTGATGCGCGACATGTACGCATTGGGCAAGAAAACGTAAAGGTCGCGGGGAATAGAAAGCATCGTGACGGACGGGATGTTCGGGTAGATGACGAAATATTGGATAACGTCCGTATTCCAGTAATTCCATTCCGGGCGTTGATCGCTGCCCAGGACCACGATCGTGAGCGCTTCCGCAGGAATGTCGTAACGGGCGACCGGCGTGGGAATGGGGAAGGGATTCGTGTCGGAAGGATTGGCCGTGGGGGTGATGTAAACGGGCGCGGCGGTCGGGCGGCGCGGCGGCAACGGCGAGGGGGTGACGCTCGGCGTGAACGTGGGCGTCGGCGTGGGCGGCTTGGGCGTTGCCGTCGGCGAGGGCGAGGGCGTGAAGGTGGGGGTCCAGGTCGGCGGCGCAACCCGCGTCGTATGAATGGTCGTGGCCGTCGGCGGAGGCGCCGTCTGCGTCGCCGCCGGCGACTCTGGATGAACCGCCGCCGCCGCATCGCCATTAAGCGTCTGAATGGCGTCTATGCTAAGGTAGACAATCGCCCCGAGAATGAAGGCCAGAATTAAAATAACAACCGACGAGATGGCAATTTGCAGTTTGTCCATATATCACTTATTCCACGATAAAATCAGGTCCCGTCATTTCGGCCATACAAGCGACATCCGGTGAACGGGTGGGATCGTGCAAGAAAGCCCGCGCAATCTCGGACGGGCACCCCCCCGGATAGATACTGGCGCAATGGCCCTGTCCGGGCAATTCGATGTAGTAGGTTTGCTCCAGATGGCCCGCCAGCTGTCGGCCAAAAAACGGCGGTGTGGCCGAATCGTATTCGCCGGCAAGAATCAGGGTGGGAATGGCGCTTTGGAGCGGCTCGACCTCGCGGGGGTCGAGGTCGGCGGCGCCCCATTGGCGGCATAACGTGAAATACAATTCGATGTCATCAAAGAGGCTGGCCTTCGCAAAAGCTTCCGTCTCCGGGTACAGCGCATAATCGCCGGTGAGCTCTTCCGGCGTGGTCGCAAAAACCTCCTCGGAACAATTCACCGACAGAAACATCCCCACATTGATGCTGTCCTCGCCGTTGATGGCCTCACTAAGGATGGCGCTCAACAACGCATAATCCCTGCGCGCAATGTCGTCAATCAGTTGAGGTAGGCGTGGAATGTATTCCGTCAATTGCAGACTGGAAAAAATGATGCCGGTCAGTTCAACGCCGTCAATCATAACGTAGAAATAAAACCCGGTTTTGGGATCCTTACCCTTGACGACAATAGGATCGGCATCCATGCTTTTCACGAGATTGTAGTAGGTCTGATCCAGATTGGGGTACGCCGCGCTGCAATCGGGATCGCTGGCGCAGCCGGCAAAGAGCACGCTCAACGCTTCGTAGGCTTTGGCGGCATGCTCTCGGTAAATGTTTGTCTCGATGGGCACCACCGAATCCAGCACGGCGCTGCGCACGATCTGCGGGTAGTCACGCATCACCGTTTGAGCCAGACGGGTGCCGTAGGAACCGCCGTACAAATTGACCTGAGAATAGCCCAGAGTGGTGAGGACGGTGTGAACGTCGGCGGCGCTGGCGGCGCTGGTGTAAGCAGACACGTCAATGTCGCGCCGCTTGAGCCAATCGCTGCAATCCACCAGTTTGTTGACGTACTGCTGGGCGGCTGCGGCGTTGGCCCGAAATTCTCGCTCCATCCGGTTGAGCGGCACCGCAATGTAATCGGGACAGGCCAAAGCCGGTTTGGAATTCCCGGTGCCGCGCTGATCAAACACAATGAAGTCGCGCTCTTCGAGAATGGGGCGGATGAAATCGGCGTAGACCGTGGAGATCGGTTCCACCGCGCTGCCGCCGGGGCCGCCGGAAAGGTAAATCACGGGATCGGGGGCCGGGGTATCGCTGACACTGTAATACACAGCAACAGCCAGACGAATCGTGGCGTCCGAACTGCCGTCGTAACGCTCTGGCGCATCAATGAAACCGCATTCGACGTCGGCGCCTTCGGGCACGGCAAAGGGGCAAGGATCGTAGATGAAGCCGGCAGGGCGCTGGCGCCGCTGCGGCGTCGGGATGGGCGTCCAGGTCGGCGGCGTCTCGTGCCTGGGAAGCGACGTTGCCGTGGGAGCGAGCGCAGTCGGCGCTGTGGCCACGGTCGCCGCCGGTCTCTTCGCAGCATTGAGCGTTTGAAAAACAACGGCCCCACCCATCAGCGAGATAACCAGGCAGTTCATCAAGGCCAGACCCGCCAAAATCAGGATTTGCGTTCGCGTAAACTTTTTGGACATCATGCCTCAATAACCGTCAAATAGTCGGATCGTCGTCAGTTGTGTAGTCGAATGAGCGTTTTTCGCGCCGCTCGGCTTGAGCGAGATTTTTCCGCTTGCGCCCGGAATCGGCCTCGAAGGAGCGCGGCCCGGCGGTCAGAGCCAGGTAACAAACCAACATCAGCGCGCTGAAGAGCAGGGTCACGCCATAAGTGCTGGGATGCAACAACGGATGGCGCAGGCGCACCGCGATGTCGGACAGGATAGCCGTGGGTTGCACCAACAAATCCCAACTGTTCCAGCGCAAAAACCGTCCGATGTAGACACCCATACCGCTCAAGTTGACCACGATCAACACAAAAAGCCAACTGAGGATAGCGCCCGCCCAAACCCTGACGATATTCTGCAAAATGCGCAGCGCATACACGCCGAGCACAAGACCCGTCCAGGCAAAACTGGTCAACAGTCCTATATCATACCACAATGGAATAGGAGCGCGTTCGGTCAGATGCAAGAAATCTGTGACAATGTAAGGCGCGTTTGGAAAAAAGGCCAGGCTCAGAACCACGGGCAACACCAGCAGCCACCGGCGACGCGAAAGCGTGACGCGCCAGTGCGCCGCCCAGAGACTGCTCAGATAGGGCACCCAGGCCAGGAAGAGGTTCCATGACAGGAAAAGAAAAATCCATGAACGGCTAAAATAAGCGCGCACGCCAAACAACCCCCAACACAACAGCGTGGAAAGCGCCACCGGATAGAAGCCATGCATTCCGAGAAAAGAATGCAGACTGCGCCCCGACCGCAGCAGCCAGGCGTCCATTTTGTGAGCAGATGAACCATCCAGATTATGCATTGCCATTCCATCACTCCTGGAAGTCATACAGAATCGAGTTGCAAGTTGCAAGTTGGCAAGTTAAGGACAGACAAAGTTTGCGCCAGGTCAGCGAGTCAGCGAATTACGAGTTTCACGTTTCACGCTTCACGTTTCACGTTTCACGCCCCTCCGCCCTGTCCACCTGAACTAAACGAATAATGAATCACCTTCTTAGGACAGACATCCGCGCAGGTGGCACAGAGGATGCACTCGCTATGTTCCATCCTGCCTTGCTGCACCATGTCGGACACGGGCAGGCTCATCGGGCAGTTCTGGGTGCACTTTTTGCACTGGATGCAGCGGTCGGGTTCAGCCTTGAGCTGCAACGACGGCCAGCCGGCGAGGTTGCGCACTTTGCGGCCCAGAATCATAAACGGCGCCATCCAACAGAGGGTGTGGCACCCGGCGCGCCGCCCCACAAACACCGATAACGCCAGGAAAATGCCAACAACGGCGTAGTAGATGATGTATCTGGATGGCTCATCCACCGAGATGCCGCTGTCGGTTAAGTGCAGAAGATTGACCTGACGATACCCACCAGCACGGATCACCATCAGCAACACAATGATCAACCACGGAGCCCAGACAAACCACTTGATCCAATGCGCCTTTTTGCCTACCGGTTTGTTGTTGATGGCAAAGCACACTTCGCCCAGCCCGGCGGCGGGACAGAGCCAGCCGCACCACAGCCGCCCTACCAGCAGCGCAGAGAGGAATTGCAGTCCAAACATCACCGCACTGGCGTTGAGAATCCCCTGCGCTGCCCCGTCTATGATGACGTAAGGCGAAAGATAATTCATCGTGACGGGAAACAGCAGCAACGAGAGAATGATCAAGGCCTTGCGGATTCTTTGTCGAGTTGCTAATTGCCCCATAGTTTCTCCATCCCGAAAAAAAATCACTCGCGTAGACGCCGGCGCGGCGCCGATTGCCGCCCGCGCAGCCAGCCGACGCAGTAGTTGATCAACGCGACGGCCCCCAGCGCCAACAACCAGCGCTGCGTCGCCGGTCGCGCCGGCGCCATCCGTTTGCCCCAGACGCGCCGCGCTCCCTGCCGGTACGTCGCAAGGGACAGCCCCGGCAATAGCGTATCGGCGATCCAGTAGGCCGCCGGCGATAACAACGACGCCGGCTGCGGGTTGTGCGGCGACGGCTTGTGATCCGGCAACGTGACTTCGGCAGCTGTGAAAGACTCGCCCTGTGATTGCGTCACCTCGCCGAGCACCTGCCCACGCGCGTCCACGACCTTACAGGCGGGGACAAACTTGAAGGTCGCCTGCATACGTTGCGCCTGCGGGGTGTATTTGATCAAATGGGGAGCCAACAGAAGAACAGAAGCGAAAGTACCCAACACATTGGGAATAGCCGTCGTGATCTGACCGCTCGCGGCGGTGTTCACGGCCGGGACGCCGAGCCACGCAACCTGCTGGGCAAACATCGGGCCAAAGGCCTTCAAGCCCTCATCTTTTATGGAGCCGAAAAACGGTCCCATCTCATCTGCCGTCACCCGGCTGCCGTCGGGAAAGGTGTAAACGGGATCCACGATGTTCGGCGGCGCGCTGGCAACGAGCATCAGATCCACGTGTCCCGCGTACCGCCGCCACAAGTCGGGGTGCGCAATGTCCCAACAGAGCATCATGCCGATGTCGCCCAAATCGGTGTGCGCCACCGTGATGCGATCGCTCTCGCGGAAGTAGGCGCGTTCCCAGGCGCACGGGTAATGTTTGTCGTAGCGCCACATCCGGCCATCCGGCGCGCAGAGCAGCAAGGCATTGTAGATTTCGTCCTGATCCAGCAACAACAACGAGCCTGCCAGGTGAACGTTCAGGCGGGCCGCCGTCGCCTTCATCCAGGCGACGGTGGGGCCGTCCAACAGCTCGGCGCGGTGGAAGTTTTCGTCGCTGTAGGCGTAGCCCAGGTTGAAAAGCTCCGGCAAAACCACCAGTTGCGCCCCGGAGGTGACGGCTTTCGTCGCCAACTGCCCGGCGCGTTCCAGCCGCTCCGTCACCGGCGCGGGCGTAGCGTCCATCTGCACAGCAGCAAGGACAACAGTACGACTCATCGCACACCTCCTTATGAAAATAGCGTTTAGCCGTTAGTTTTTAGCCGTTAGCCGGATATAAGGGGTGTTTTTTCGAGCCGGGGTACCGGC
>DAOUFX010000464.1:0-8126 GCA_034429675.1 Anaerolineae bacterium
GCCGGTACCCCGGCTCGAAAAAACACCCCCTTATACCCGGCTAATGGCTAACTACCATTGTTAGGAGTGCGATGGAAACAAAGAAAGTTCTGGTAGTCGAAGACAGTCAGGTTCAGGCACAGATGTTGCAAAAGTTGCTGGAGCCTTACGGGGTTCGCGTGCTCTGCGCTCCCGACGGCAAAGTCGGGGTGCAGTTGGCCGAGAGCTGGCTGCCCGATGTCGTCATTCTGGATGTCAAGATGCCCCGGATGGACGGCTTCGAGGTATGCCAGCGCTTGCGGGATAACCCCAAGACCAACCACATCCCGGTGGTGATGCTTTCGCTGTACAACGAGCAGTCGAAACTCAAGAAAAGCGTCTATCTGGGCGCGGTGGACTTCATTCCTAAGGATGAATTTGCCAACATTGTGCTTTTGGAGACTCTCCACCAACTTCACATTCTGGACAAGACCCTGGTGCAGTCCGTTCCAGAGACGCAGTGGTAAACCTTAAGAATCAGGCGCGCTGAAAAGGAGTTGCAATGGCAAACATGAACAAAGTCTTAATCGTAGAGGACAGCCCGGTTCAGGCTATGGCCCTGCAAAAACTGTTGGAAGGGCAAGGACTGCGGGTGATCTGCGCTCCCAACGGGCGTGTGGGCGTCGAAATGGCCGAGCGTTGGAAGCCGGACGCGATCATTTTGGACATCAAGATGCCGGACATGGACGGGTTTGAGGTTTGCCGGAAGTTGCAGGGCAATCCGCAAACGAGCCACATTCCGGTGGTGATGTTGACGGTGTACAGCGAGCCGCCGATGCTCCGGCAGTCCATCTACCTGGGCGCGGTGGATTTCATCCCGAAGGACGATTTTGCAAATGCGGTGCTGCTGGAGACGCTGCGCCAGTTGAAGGTGCTGGATAGCCAGTCCATTCTGGCTGCGCTCCAGGGGGCAGGAGAAAAAGGTGGACGAGCGTAACCACCCGATTCGCGTCCTGGTGGTGGACCTGGACTCGCCGTTGCGCGATGCGCTGGCGGCGTTCCTGAGCCACAGCGCCGGCGTGGAAGTGGCCGGCGTGGGCGGCAGCAGCCGGGAGATTCAGCCCATGATCCAGCGAACGCAACCGGACATCGTGGCTTTGGGCGGCCCGGCGGCGGGCGCCGGGGGGATGCGCGCCATCCGGCAAATCATGCAGACGGCGCCCACGCGCATTCTGGTGATGGCTTCGCCAGACCCGGAACATCTCACCATCACGACGGCCGAGGCGTTGCGCGCCGGAGCGTTGGGCGTCATCGCCGAACCGGCCCCGGCGGATCCAGGAAGCTACCAGCGTTTTCTCGAAGCGGTGCGCTTGATGGCCGACGTGCCGGTCATCCATCATTGGGGGCGCGGCGCCAAACCGGTTGAAGCTGTCCCTGCTGTTTGCGGCGAGCCGGGAGAATGGCCGGCCCGGCTGCGGCAGGTTGAGGTGATCGGGATCGCGGCCTCGACCGGGGGGCCGGCGGCGCTGGCGGCTTTGCTGAAAGAGCTGCCGGCGGACTTTCCCATCCCGATCGTGCTGGTGCAACACATCGTGCACGGCTCCGCCGGGGAACTGCGGCGCTGGCTCGACGATCAGACGGCGCTGCGCGTGCATCTGGCCGGCGACGGCGATCCCATCGCTGCGGGCCACGTGTTCCTGGCGCCGGACGATTTCCACGTCCAACTGGACGCTTTGGGGCGCATCGTCCTGAACCAGAAGCCGCCCTGCAAAGGGCTGCGGCCTTCGGCCAACGAGATGTTTACATCACTGGCGCGCACGTATGGGCCGCAAGCGCTGGGGATCATTCTGACCGGGATGGGGGACGATGGCGTTGACGGCCTGGAGCAATTGCGCCGGTCGAAGGGATTGACCATCGCCCAGGACGAGCAAAGCAGTGTCGTACACGGCATGCCCGGCGAAGCCATCCGGCGCCGCGCCGCAGAGCGCGTGCTTGGACTGGAAGAAATCGCGGGGGTGTTGCGGGAGATGCGGGGGGCGTGAAACGTGAAACGTGAAACGTGAAACTGGAAATCGGTAATCCGTAATCCGTAATCCGTAATTCGCTGACTCGCTGATTCGCTATTCGCTATTCGCTATTCGCTATTCGCAGATTCGCTCTTTGTGGAGGTGTCGAGTGGAAGAGAGACACATTATCAACATTCGCAACAATGTAGACGTGATTTTGATGCGCACTGAGGTGCGCAACAGCGCCCGGCAGATCGGGATGGATATGATGGATCAGGCCAGCATCTCTCTGGCCGCTTCTTCGCTGGCCCATGCGCTGGGCCTGGGGGGAGCGCAGGATGGGCAGGTTTCGATCGAACGGGTGACGCGCAACGGCCGGATCGGTCTGCAGGTTGTCTGCGTCAACCCGGCCAACAGCGTCGAGCTCAGCATGGCCGCCAGGGCGTTGCAAGATGCCAGGTGGATGGTGGATGAGCTCTCCATCGAAGAAATATCCGCCGACACGGTCAAAGTGACGATGATCAAGTGGATGCTGGGGAGTTTGGCCATAAACGACGAGCGGTAGAAGGGTGGGTGAGAGGTGATTCGCATTCTGGTGGTGGACGACTCCACGCTTATCCGCGAGGTGCTGACAACGCTGCTACAGACGGAGCCGGATATGCGCGTGATTGGGCAGGCCAACGATGGGCGGGAAGCCGTCCAGTTGACGGCCAGCCTGCGCCCTGACGTGATCACGATGGACATTCACATGCCGCATTTGAACGGTATCGAGGCCATCCGGCAAATCATGAGCACGACGCCCACACCCATTGCCGTGGTCGCGGGCGGGCTGCGCGAAGGCGAGCAGGACTTCGCCGCCGAGGCGTTGGCCGCCGGAGCGCTGACGGTCGTTGAGAAACCGCACGGTCTGGCGCAGAGCGACTACGAAGCTATTCGTGGACAATTGATCGCCGCCATCCGGCTGATTGCCGGCGTCGAATTGGTCACACTGTCGGGCAACGTCCCCGGCGAGTTTGGCAAGGGGCAAAGGCCGAAGGTCATCGCGATCGGCGCCTCGACCGGCGGGCCGGGCGTGTTGCACCGGATTTTCCAGGGGTTGCCGCAGGAGTTTTCGCTGCCGATCGTGGTGGTGCAACACATCACCGCCGGGTTCGGCGCGGGGTTCGCTCGCTGGCTCAACGATGCGACGCAAGTCGAGGTGCGATTGGCGCGCGATGGGGATGCGTTGAAGCCCGGCCAGGTTTTGATCGCGCCGGAAGCGCAACATCTGACCGTGGAATACACCTGCAGGCCCGGGGACAACGGCAGAAGCAGCGGTTGTGTGCGGCTGGACCATTCAGCGCCCGTCAACGGCGTGCGGCCTTCGGCTACCCGGCTTTTCAATTCGGTGGCGCAGGCTTACCGCTCGGCGGCGGTCGGCATTCTTTTGACCGGGATGGGCAGCGACGGCGCCGAGGGCCTGGAATGTCTCTGGCGGGCCGGCGGCTACACGGTGGCTCAGGACGAAGCCAGTTGTGTGGTCTTTGGGATGCCCAAAGTCGCGATCGAAAAGGGCGTCGTCCGCCAGGTCTTGACGCCTGACGAAATCACGGCCTTTCTGATCCGTCTGGATGAGCGACGACCATAATCAGTACACAGTGGGGGATGACATGACAAAGAAAACAGTGAAGCCATATTCAAAATATACCGGCGCAGAAGAGTCCCGGTTGGAACATACACTGCTCGCAGGACTTCAGGATGGTCTCATTTTTGCCGATGGGGAGGGGCGCATCGCCTGGCTCAACGACCATGCCGGCAAGTTGCTCGCCCTCAACCCCGACCAGGCTTTGGGCAAGACGTTGTCGGCCGTCTACACCAACGTCTACACGCAAGGTCACACCGGCATTACCGAAGTCATCGAGCATCTGTACAACGACCCCTATTCGCGCAACCAGACGACGATTCCCGACGAGGTCATCGTCGAACAGGCTGCTTTTGTGATGCGCACCCGCCTGTCGCCGGTGTTTTCGGAATCGGGGGAATTTCTCGGCGTCCATGTCCGCATGCAGGACATCTCTACTCAGGTGGAGGCGGAGCGGGCCAGGAGCGAATTCGTCTCCAACATCTCGCACGAATTGCGCCGCCCGCTGACCGCCATCAAGGGGTACAGCGACCTGTTGTTGTTCAGCGGCATCGGGCCGCTCAACCCGCAGCAGGAACATTTTTTGCGCATCATGCAAGAAAACGCGGATCGGCTGGTGGCGCTGGCGAACGACCTGTTGGACATCAGCCACATCGAGAGCGGGCGCATTCAACTGGATTACCGCATCGTCCAGATTGACAAAGTCGTGCGCGATGTCGTCAAGGCGATGCAGCCTGAGTGTGAACGGCGCGGCGTGCACCTGTCGCTGCACATCGAGCCGGACCTGTGGCCGGTGTGGGGCGATCGCGCGCGGCTGACCCAGGCCACGCAAAACCTTGTCCGGCACGCTATCCAGGCGACGCCGGAAGGCGATCAGGTCACGATCGGCGTCTCGTGTTCAGATAAGGCCGTGCGCGTGGATGTCCGTGACGGCGGGCCGGCCATTCCGCCGGAAGAGCAGGGGAAGCTGTTCCAGCGCTTCTACCGGATCAACAACCCGGCGGTCGCCGATCGCGCGGGGACGGGATTGGGATTGCCCATCGCCAAGCAAATCGTCGAATTGCACGGAGGCGGTATGCTGGTGGACAGCAAAAGCGGCGAAGGCAGCACCTTCACCTACGTTTTGCCTCGCCAGTCCGGCGTCGCGGAGAAATCCGCCGCCATCCACGGCCCCGACCAGCGCACGACGGTGCTGGTGGTGGAGGACGAGCGCGACATCGCCGAGTTGATCGCGTTGCAGTTGCGTAGCGAGGGCTTCGAGGTGCTGACCACGGCGATGGGCGAGGAGGCGTTGGCCTGGGCCAGGGAACGACCCATTGACTTGATCACGTTGGACATGATGCTGCCGGACATCACCGGTATGGAAGTGCTGCGCCGGCTCAAGTCGGACGAAACGACCGCCGACATTCCCGTCATCGTCGTGTCCGTCATCCAACCCAAGATCACCGGCACCGCCTGGGGCGCGGCGGAACACATCAGCAAGCCTTTCGCGCTGGATAAACTGATGGACAGCGTGCGCCGCACCTTGGGGAACGCCCGCCGTGGGCGGCTCACGCCGGTCACGGTGGTTGAACAAGAGGGATTGGGCACTGAGATTCACTGAGTTTTCACAGAGATACACAGAGAGTCTTTTCTCAGTGACTCTCAGTGTCTTCTCAGTGTATCTCGGTGTAACTTTCCGTTATTCCGAAACCCATAACAGGGGTATTGCGTCGGGCGGCAGAGCCGAGGGCCTGGATTTGCCGGTCGCGATGGTATAAACTTGTAGTCCTGTTTCCGTCCGGTACACGAGGGAACGGCCATCTGGCGACCACACCGGAGATTCCCCGGCCAGACGCACCTCGGTCGCGTTGACCAGGTCCAGCAGCCAGATGCCGGTGCGCGCCGGGTCGGATTCCCAGACTTGTACGGCCAGCCGGCGCCCATCGGAACTCCAGGTAAGATTGGGCCGCCACGTTTCCCCGCTCACATTCAAGGCGTACGGATGCAAAATCCGCACACCTCCCCTGGTAATGTCGAAGACCACGACCGCATCCAGTTTATCCGTGTCGGACAGCGGGCCATGCCACATCCAGGCCAGATGCGTCCCGTCGGGTGACCATGCCGGATGGGTCATCGTCGCGCCCGCCGGCAGCGGTAAGCCATAGGCGGCCGTGTCGAAAGCGATTGCGCCGTTCGCACCGTACAGCCAGGGCTGTCCGCTGCGGTCGTAGGCGATCGTCTCCCCATTGGGCGCAGGCGGCCCATACGAGATGGCGCCGTCCACGATTTCGTACCCCTCATTCCCCAGGGAAAGCAAAGTCAGATACCCAAACGTGCCCGGTTGCGGCTGTCCCGGACGCCAGACGCCCATCAAGGCAGTGTCCGGACGCGCCGGCCACCAGAGGAGGTTGGCGGGGATGTGATTGGCGCCGTCCACCATCAGGCGTTGCCTGCCGCTTGTCAAGTCGCGCCAGATGACCTGCTGCGTATCCCCGGCGCTTTCGATGTGCAATGTCGCCGTGCCGTCCGGCGCAAGCAGCGCCGACGGGTTGGCGCTCAACAGTTCGGCCTGCCCGGATGGCATGACTCGCCAAAGCCCGGCAGGCGTGCGGTAGACCATGCCGGCCAGCGCGCCGTTAGCTGCCGGGGTGGTCGTGGCGGTTGGGGTTGGCGTGCGCGTTGGGGTGGGCGTCGGCGTGGTTGTGGGTGTGCTCGTCGGTGTGACTGTGGGAGTGCGGGTTGGCGCAGCCGTAGCCGTAGCTGTACGGGTGGGCGTCGCGGTTGGCGTGGATGTGGTTGCAGGCGCGACGGTGCGGGTAGGTGTGGCCGCGGGCGTGCGAGTCGGCGCGGCGGCGGTACGCTGCGGCGTGACCGTCGGCGTTGGTGTGGCGGTAGGGCGCGCTGTCGCCGTAGCTGCCGGTCGCGGCGTAGCGGTGGGACTCGGCGTGGGTGTAGGTGTCGCAGGGGCGATGGCTTTTTCGGGAAGCAGTGCCGGGTAGTAGGCCAGCAGTCGCTCCCAACGGCAACTGCCCTGGCTGCAATCCGGCGCGGGCAACCCGGTGAGCAACACCGTTTCTTCCCCACCGGCCACTGTGATGACGCGCACTTCGGTCATTTCGCCGGACACACGGGCGTAGAGCAACTGCGTCCCGCCGGCAGACCAGCGCGGCCAGCCGTCCATGGCGTCGTCGGGCGCCGTGAGCTGGCGCAGTTCGCGGGTTCCCGGCGCATAAAGGTAGATGGCGCGCCCGCGCAGGGATGTGTCCGCGCTTGCGCCGGTGGGGACGGCCGCGAAGGCCAACCAGACTCCATCGGGAGACCAGACCGGCTCTGTGGCAGATAGCGTGTCGTCGCTGATCCGCGTCACCTTGCCGGTGATGGGATCGAGCGTTGCCAGATACTTGTCGCGGGCGATGTCTGCGCCGGGGCCGGCGACCAGGGCCAGCGCCATCGTCTGGACGGGATGCCAGGCGAAGGCGTCTGCGCGGACGGATGTCTCGATGTCCAATGCGTCTATCTGCCCGGCGTCCATATCTATCAAATAGAGGGGAAAGGCATCGCCCGAAGTCCAATCCGGCGACTGGCTTGCCTGATCCGGCGCGCCGGCGGCCAGCAACGCGCGCATGCCGGGAATCCAGCCCAGCAGGTAGTAGGGCGCATCGGCGGTGACTGTCAACAGGGTTGCTGCGCCGATGGGACGCGCGACCAGCGTCAAATCGGGTTGCTGCCAGGCGATCCAGCCGTCCTGCGACACCCGCACGCCCCCCGTTTGGGCCGGATTCAGCGAACCATGCGGCAACAGCGTGAGCGATCTGCCGTCCGGGAAGGCCAGCGCCTCCAGCGCGCCGGAGTCGGTCACATGCGCCAGCCAGTCGGCGTCGTTGGAGAGCGCATCCGGCGGCAGCCAGAAAGCGGACTGCGCATCTGGCGCTGCGCTGAAAACCATCAGGGATTCGTTTTGGGAGACGCTGAACGTATCGGCGGTTGTTTGCAGAAGGTAAGCGCCTGAGGGCGACCAGGCCATGGCGACCGCGGCGGCTTCGGGGGCGGCGTGAACCGCTCCAGTGCCCAGGTCGAGCAACGTTGCGGCCCGGTCGAAGGGCGAACGCCGGTCTACAAAAGCGAGCCGCCCGCCGACCCACGGCGCATCCTGCAGGCAGCCGGGCAGTCCGGGATAGATGGCGTCGCAGTCGAGGACGCCGTCGGGGGAATAGAGCGGCGCAGTGGGGGGGGGGAGGCGGTGGGTGAAGGGCTGGGCGTCGGCGAGGCCATAGCGGTGGGCGAGAGAGTCGGGGAAACAGTCGCTTGCGCCGTAGACGTGGGCGTGTCCAACGTAGGCGTAGCGAGTGGCGGTGTAGCCGTGCAGGCGACCAACGCCCACACCAAAGCCAACCAACCGAACCGGCGAAAACGACTCAATATCTTCATTCCTATGGACTCTTTGCGCATTTCGTTGCAGCCAGGCGCGCGCAAAGCATCATTGTACCATAGTTCTCCTTGAAAACAGTCGCTAAAGCCGGGATAAAAAAGGGGGTTTTCGCGGGCGGGTACCCCCGCGC
>DAOUFX010000465.1:0-21945 GCA_034429675.1 Anaerolineae bacterium
CCCCCACTTCTCCCCTTCTTATTTTCGGAGGAATTTTGGAAGAGGCAGTTTTTGAAACGCACGATCGTTTAAAGGTTTTCCCGCCGGCGCAGTTCATTTATATTGTCTATCGCCGGATCGTCGAGCAGGGAATTCACACCACCTATCTCTGGGCGATGGACAAAGTCCAACAAAGAATCAACGGCTTTTCGTCGCCGGCGATCAGCCGGGTCCAACCGCACCTCTACGTGGGCGGGCAACCGCGCCGCCACGGGCTTCAGCGCATGCGCGCGCAGGGCATCCGCGCCATCGTCAATATGCGCAAAGAAAAAGATGACAAGGAACGCGGGGTAGTGTTGGATCACTACCTGTGGCTGCCGACCACCGACGACGCTCCCCCCACCCTCGCAGATTTGGAAAAAGGATGCGACTTTATCGCCGGGCAAATCGCCGCCGGGAATGGCGTCTACGTCCATTGCGCGGCAGGCGTCGGGCGAGCGCCAACGATGGCGGTAGCCTATCTGGTCAGTACCGGGATGACGGCAAAACATGCCTGGGATATGGTCTACCAGGTGCGCCCATTCATCCGGCCAACGCCCAAACAATTTGCGGTTATTGAGGCGTTCGCCCTTCATCTAGCCGAACGGCAAGGAGTAAAAATGTGAAAACAGACCTTGCGCCCGAACTACAAAGCAGATTGGAAACCACCTTCGAACATATCTCCGGAGACCCCGGTGTCACCAATGAATTGCTGGATGATGCGGCGCGCGTTTTGCTCGACTGGGCGCAGGACGAAGTTTCGCGTCTGGTCGTGCAAACTGCCGGACAAACAGATACGGAAGCCGAGGCGACGTTGGCGCCAAAGCTGAAACTCTTGCGACAACATCTACGGCGCACGGCCCATCTGTGTGCCGCCAACGCCGAACCGGCAGAAAGCCTGCGCCAGATGTTGTCGTCGCCGGAATACCCGGCGGAAGAGAAGCCGGAATACCCGGCGGAAGAGAAGCCGGCGTCCCCGGCAGAAGTTCCGCTTCCGGCGGCAACCCTCCCACCTGCGACGAACCCCGTTGAGCCCTCTCCCCCATCTTGCAGTTTGTGCAAGATCGGCGCAACGTTGTCTTCAGGGTTCCAACGGTTGTTTTCCAAAAAATCCCCCCCAAAAGGAGAAAAGTCATGACCAAAAGAAGAACAGCCCGCACTGGCAGCAGCAGGAAAATAGGCGTGCGCGAATTCATTGTGTCCCTGCTTCTCATCGCCGTGTTGTGGGGTGTACAGCAGTGTACCGGCCTGGACTTTTTGAATCAGTCTCCCGCGTCTGAGGAGGTGGAAACAGACCCGGTCGGCGCAATCCAGGTCTATTTCACCACGCCGGTCTATCCCGAAGAAGAATCGGGGCGCCACGGCGGCATAGACGAGAAGTTGGTCGCGGCCATTGACGCTGCGAAAGAGACGGTGGATGTCGCCGCCTTCGAGCTGGATCTGCCCCGCGTGACCGACGCTATGATCCGCGCCGACAAGCGTGGAGTCAAGGTGCGGCTGGTCACCGACAGCGACTACGCGGAGGATCTGGGGCCGGTGAATCTGGAGGAAGCCGGCGTCCCCATCGTCTACGACGAGCGCGAGGCTTTTATGCACGACAAGTTTGTCGTGATAGATGGAAAAGAAGTGTGGACCGGATCGTGGAATCTGACAAACAATTGCACTTACCGCAACAACAACAACGCGCTGGTCATTCAATCGGCCAAACTGGCGGACAATTACACCACCGAATTCGAGGAGATGTTCGACGACGGCAAATTTGGCGTCACATCACCGGATAACACGCCCAATCCAGAGGTAGATCTAAATGGTACTCTGGTGGAAAACTATTTCGAATCCGAAGGAGATGTCGCTCCCCGCATCATCGAATTGGTAAACGGCGCCGAGGAAAGTGTCTACTTTATGGCCTTCTCATTCACAGACGACGAGATCGCCAAAGCCATGATTGACCAACACCGCGCCGGCGTCGAAGTTCGCGGGGTCATCGAAGCCCGCAACGCCGAAGGCACCGGCTCCGATATGGGAGCTATGACCAAAGCCGGCATTGATGTCCTCGCCGACGGCAATCCCTATGTGATGCACCACAAGGTAATCATCATTGACGAAGAGATCGTCATCACCGGTTCGTACAATTTCACTCAAAGCGCCGCTGATAAAAACGATGAAAATGTTCTCATCATCCACAACGCTACCATAGCCGAACAATACACCGCCGAGTTCCAGCGCGTTTATCAGCAAGCAGAAGAGAAACAATAACAGGAACAAAAACCGCGCGAGATGGGGAACCCGCCTATCTCGCGCGGTTTTTTATTGACCGCGTACCACCTCTTCATAAACAGACATCACCCGATCAACCATTCGCTCCAACGTAAACTCGGCCTCGACGCGCGCACGCGCCGCGCTTCCCATAGCTGCTAACCCGGCAGGATCGGCCAACATCGCGCGGATGGCCGCTGCCATCGCCGGCGGATCTTGCGCCGGCGTCACGCGCCCGGTGACGCCATCCTGCACCACCCACGAAGTGCCGGTTCCCAGCTCGGTGCTGACACAGGGCAGACCGGAAGCCATCGCTTCTAACAAAACGGCGCCGAACGCCTCAGAGCGGGCATTGGAAGGAAGCACAAAGATGTGCGCCTGATGATACTGCGCCATAAGATCTGCGTCGGGAATATCTCCCAAGAAGTGTGCCCGCCCGGCAATCCCCAGCGTTGCCGCAAGCGCCCGCCATTCCGCCTCCATCGGGCCGGAGCCGACCACGTTGAGATGCACGCCCGGCAACTCCACCAGGGCGCGCAAGAGGGTGTCCAGACCCTTGTAGTAGCGAAACCGGCCCACGAACACCAGCGTCGGCGGGCCGGCGAAAGGCTGCGACGCGGGGACGAATCGCTGATGATCCACCCCCAACGGCACGATCGTGCACTTTTCTTTCACCGGGGCCAGCCAGGGCGAAGTCTCAACATAGCGCGGGCTGGTCGGTAAAATACGCCGGGCGTGCTTGAGAACTCGCCGCAACAACGGGCCGTACAAGCGCAGCCACCCCTGCTGGCGCACAACGTCGGAGTGATGCGTGATCACCAGCGGAGTGCGCGCCTTCAGCATCCAGGCGCTGATCTCGCCCAGTGGATAGGGCGAATGGACGTGAACCACATCCGGCTTGAGGCGCGCCACCGTCACGGGGTGCCCCAAACTCAACGGCATGGACGCGACGGTGGCCAGGCGACCGGATTTGATCACTTTGACGCCGTTCATCTGCTCGACGTGGGTGGCCGCACCGGAAGCGCACACCGCCACGATCACCTGGTGCCCGGCGGCGACGTGAGCCTCGGCAAGGATTTTGATATAATTTTCGATGCCGCCCAAAACGGGGAAATAGTCCTTATAAACATGTAAAATGCGCATAATTTCAATCCTTTCTGGCTACATGGAACGGTCGGCAGCGTTTTGCCGGCATACCCTGCGATAGACGGCCAAGGTTTGACGGGCTGCGTTCTCCCACGAAAATTTCCGCGCCTGCCGCGCACCGCGTTCGCGCATCTCGGCCCGCAGGTCGGCGTCTTTGAGCAACGTCACGATAGCCGTCGCGATGGCGGCGCTGTCCGTGGGCGGAAACAGCAAAGCGGCGTCTCCGGCAATTTCGGGCAACGACGATGTTTGAGAACAAGCCACCGGCGTCTTACACGCCATCGCCTCGGCCACCGGCAGACCAAATCCTTCGTAAAGGGAGGGAAAAACAAAAACGGCGGCGGCGGCATACATCAAGGGCAACTCCGCATTGGCAATGGGGCCATACCAGTGAACCGATTCGCTGACGCCCAGTTCCACGGCGCGTTGGCGCGGTTCGGGATGTTGCGGCAGCCACGCACCGGCAATCACCAAATGGTGCCCCGCGCAATCGCGAACGACGCGCGACCAGGCCTCAATAAGGCGCACGAGGTTTTTGTGAGGTTTGTTACTGCCCAGATACAGAACGAAGCGCTCCGGCAGAGCCTTCTGAGCGCGAAACGCGGCGACGGCTTCCGCCGGCTGCGGGCCAAAGATCGGGTCTGCCGCCAAAGGAGTGACCGTTGCGCGTTCAGCGGACAAGGAGAAACAGGTCGCAAAGTCACGCCGGGTCGCTTCAGAAATGGACAAAGTGTGCTGAACGCGGCGCAAAGCCAGCGACATCAGCGCGCGAAAAAACCAACGCGCCGGCCGCGTGCTGTGATCGGGAAACAACAGGGGAATCACATCATACAGCGTTAAGACAGTCGGAACGCCGGCGAAATAGGGCATCAGGAAATAAGCGCTGTGATACACAGCAGCGTCCAGGCGACGCAACAGACGTGGGATTTGCCATTGTTGGGATAATGAGAAGGGACTGACCGCAACCGGTAAGAGATTGGCCGCATGGTGTTCGGCCAAGGCCAGCGGATAGGCTGAATCACACAAAACGGTCAGCTGTTCATCCGCTGCCAGTTGCCCAACCAACGCCGAGGCCAGGTTGGCAACATAGCGTCCTATGCCGGGAAAATGCGGAGTGGCTGTGCGCGCATCCAGGATATAACGAGTCATTTAAAAGACCCTGGAGAACGCTAGCTCTGGTGAGATGCCGCCGTCAATCGCCGGTACACGGCCAGAGTCTCACGCGCCGTCTGATCCCAGGAGAACCTGGCCGCCTGTTGGAAACCCCGTTCGCGATAATCATCCTGCAGGTCTGTGTCATTGGCAATCTTGCGCAAAGCCAATTCAATGGAATCCACATTTGGATGGAACGTCAACGCCGCGTTCCCCACCACCTCCGGTATAGAGGAGGCATTGCTACACGCAACCGGCGTGCCACAAGCCATCGCCTCCAACGGGGGCAGGCCAAATCCCTCGTACAGGCTGGGAAAGACAAAAGCGGTGGCGCCGGCGTAAATAGCTGGAAGATCCTCATCCAACACAAATCCGGTAAACCGAACTTCTCGATAAAAACGACTTTGTTCGACGGCGGCAAAGAAATCGCCGTCCAGCCAGCCGCTCTTCCCAACAATCACAAGGGGCGGAACCAGTTTGGAAGCATAGAGGTGCTCCCACGCATAGAACAAGTTGGTGAGATTTTTACGCGGTTCGATCGTCCCTACGTAGAGCAAATAACGATCGGGCAAATTGCAGCGGGCGCGCACCGCCTCGATCACCTGGGGGGGTTGCGGCGCAAATCGCGGATCGGCGGCTTCGTAGATAACGGTGACTTTCTCCGGGGGCAATTTGTACAACTTGAGCAAATCATGGCGCGTGGTTTCAGAAACCGCGATGATGTGATCCGCACGGCGGCAATAGAGAGGCATGGTCAGGTTGAGGTACCAACGATTTAAGGGTTTATGATGCTGAGGCAAATGGTGAAAAATCAGATCGTGGACGGTGAGCACAGTAGGAATGCCGGGGAAATTCGGCAGCAAGTGCTCTGTGGCATGAAACAACTGTGCGCCGGGAATCAATCCTCGGAAAGACAAACGGGTCAGTTGCCCCAACCACACCAACAACCGCCACGATTTGTAACTCAGCCCCACCGTGCGAGTTGGGAAGCGCTCCATGCCCTTCAACGGCTCGATGCCGAATTCACGGTTATAAAACAAAGCCAGTTCGTCGCCGATGTAAGGCGCCAACGCGCGCGCCAGACTTTCGGAATAACGCCCCAAACCGGCCCTTCGATGCACTGCAGCGGAAACATCCACATAGATTGACATAATTTGATTATACGCAACGTCCCAGAACGAGCAAGCGCCCTCCGGT
Source organism: Anaerolineae bacterium (assembly GCA_034429675.1). Classification (GTDB taxonomy): domain Bacteria; phylum Chloroflexota; class Anaerolineae; order B4-G1; family SLSP01; genus JAKQHY01. The sequence goes on from DAOUFX010000465.1 coordinate 5,770, forward strand.
AGGGTATGTTTTGATTTATAGGCGTAGGGGCGAGGCATTCCTAAAAGATTCTGTGGATACGCAGGCTTTATGAGATATAACATGCCGTATGGATAAGGCGCCTACGCGGAATGCCTCGCCCCTACCATAACCGATGGTAAGTCCGGCTCAACTTTGATAAAGTTTTTCTGAAAATAAACGAAAAAACCCTTGAAAAACTAAACTGTATGTGTTATGATATACCCTGTGTCCGGGCATCTCCTTAAAACAGACACGTTATATTAAGGAAAGGAACACCCCTACATCACCCAAATCGTTTTTGGGGGAGACGCAAAAAGGTTTATGTATCCAGATAGCGAAATACTTTTCCCTCCTCGGTGTATCCAGCAGTTACGCGACCTTCGCGGCCCCAAGTGGCAACGTTTGATTGAGCACATTACGATGTTGCCCGACAATCATGAGGAAGTGCTGGCCTTTGGGTTGATGATGATCAAATTGGGTAGTTGCCTGACATGCGATCTGGATAGTTACCGCGCCTCGCTAGGATGTTGCACGTGCGCCCGCCGTACTATCAGCGGATTCAAAGGGGATGACACCACGTTGATTGACACCTACTCCAAATCTCTGGATGATGTGCGCGGTTACGTGGTCAAAGAACAGCCGTTGTGTGTGGATATTCTGCTAAAGGAAAAGCTGGAACCACCCTTAAGAAGGCACTGATATGCTCCGCCGTTTCTGGCCCCTCGTGTTTGCCGCTCTGCTCGCGCTTCTGGGTATAGCATGGTTGTTTCCCGATCCCCGCGCGCGACTTTTTGCGATCACCGGCGAAGAATCATTCATCCCACAATGGCGCGGGCTGGCGCAGTGGGCTTTCCGCTGGACCCGCCCGCTGCCCGACACGCGCGACGATGTGGCCGTCGCCTACCGCGATCTGCCCCCCTTTGGCGTGAACACATTCCTCGAACAAGAAGTCGAAGTAGAGAAGCGCGATCTTTCCCTCCAAATGATCCACGACGCCGGTTTTGCGTGGATACGCCAATCGTTCCCCTGGTACGACCTTGAAATTCACGGCAAAGGCGACTTTGAAGATCGCCGCCACGAGCCATACCGTTCGGCATGGGAGAAATACGACAACATCGTTGACCTCGCCGAATCCCACGATCTGGCGATCATCGCCCGCCTGGAAGCGCCCCCTGCATGGAGCCGTCACGACGGCGTGACGCGCGGCGAGTTCGGCCCGCCCGACGCTCTCGCCGATTATGGCGACTACGTCGCCGCCGTCGTCGCCCGCTACCGGGGCCGCATCCGCTTCTACCAGGTCTGGAACGAACCCAACATCTATCCCGAATGGGGCAACCAGCCGGTCAACCCCGAAGCTTACACCGAGCTGTTGTGCCTGGCCTACAAACGCATCAAAGCCGCCGATCCCGACGCCGTCGTGATCAGCGGCGCGATGGCCCAGACCACGGAACTGGGCACCTGGAATTCCGGCTACAACGGCAACAATCTGATGGACGTGATCTTCCTGCAACGGATGTACACCGCCGGCGCAGGGGAGTGTTTCGACATCATGGCCGTCAACGACTACATGCTCTGGTCCGGCCCGAACGACCACCGGATGACGCAGCGCGAAATCAACTTCTCCCGTCCCATGTGGATTCGCGACGTGATGGTCGCCAACGGCGACGCCGCCAAACCCGTCTGGATCAGTGAAATGAACAGCAACGTCGCCCCCGATCCGATCCCGCCGCGCTATGGGCGGGTGACGGTGGAGCAACAGGCGCGCTATGCGCCGCTCGCCTACGAGCGCATTCAGCGAGAATGGCCCTGGGCCGGCGTCACGACGGTCTGGTTTTTCAAGCGGGCCTCGGATGCGGAACGCGAGCAGCCTTTCTACTATTTCCGCCTGGTCGAGCCGGACTTTACCCCGCTGCCGGTCTACACCGCCCTCTCCGATTATTTGAACACATTAACCCCCACCCTGTACCCCGGACGCCACCAGGAGACAACCTGGCAATTGCAGTACAGCGGCGATTGGACGGACGTAGGCGACTCAGTCGCCGCTATGGGACAGTATCGCCTGGCCGTCGCGGCCGGCGGCGACGCCGCAGCGCCGGGGGTTACGTTGACCTGGGAAGGGCGCCGTCTCACCCTGATCCCCGGACCGGGCCAGGGCGTGGTGCGCGTGACCACCGCCGCCGGCGATTCCCGTGATATTCGTCTGCGTGGCCGCCCGGTCACGTTGGCGCGGCACCGGACCGCTCAGTCGCGCACGCTCACACTCACCGTTCTGGAAGGCAATGTCGGCATTGATGAATTCCGGGTGCAGTAGTCTTTCGGCTCTTTTCAGGTATAATATCCCTTTGGAAACCCTCGCTGTTTCCTTTATATGGGTGTCATGCACCTGACTCTTTTTATGCCCTTTTGCCGGTCTCAAAAAGGCCTGATTGCGCCATAAGCCCGGATGACCCAGGATTTTATTGGAGGAATGACTTCTTCTATGGACAATGATCTCGAGATCAACGAAACCGATGCCGTGTCTGCCGGCGTCATCAAATCCGTAGACATTCAACACGAGATGCGCACGGCGTATCTCGACTATGCGATGAGCGTCATCGTGGCGCGCGCCTTGCCCGACGCCCGTGACGGGCTCAAGCCGGTGCAGCGCCGGATCCTCTACGCGATGCACGACATGGGGATACGCGCCGGTTCGCCCCACAAAAAATCCGCCCGTATCGTCGGCGAGGTGTTGGGCAAGTACCACCCGCACGGCGATTCCGCCGTCTACGAGGCCATGGCCCGGCTGGCGCAGGATTTCTCGATGCGCTATCTGCTGGTGGATGGTCAGGGCAACTTCGGCTCGATTGACGGCGACTCGCCGGCAGCGATGCGATACACCGAGGCACGCCTGGCGCCGCTGGCGATGGAAATGCTGGCCGACATCGAGAAGGAAACGGTGGACTGGACCGACAACTTCGACGGCAGCCTCCAGGAGCCGGTGGTGCTCCCGGCGCGTATGCCCAACCTGTTGGTCAACGGCTCGTCCGGCATCGCTGTGGGTATGGCGACGAGCATCCCACCCCACAATTTGGGCGAAGTGATTGACGCGCTGATTTACATCTTCGACAATTGGGAGCGCCGGGACGAAATCAGCGTCGAGGAGCTCCTGGAACTCATCAAGGGCCCTGATTTTCCCACCGGCGGCCAAATCCTCGGATTCGAATCCATCATCAAAGCCTACGCCACCGGACGCGGCAAGGCCGTCGTGCGCGCCATCGCCGAGATCGAGGAGATGCGTAACAACCGCTTCCGCCTCGTGATCACCGAGATCCCCTACCAGCTCAACAAGGCCAGCCTCCTGGAACGCATCGCCACGCTGGTGCGCGAGGGCAAACTGGACGAGATCAGCGACCTGCGCGACGAGTCCGACCGGCGCGGCATGCGCATCATCGTCGAGTTGAAGCGTGGCGCGCAGCCGCAAAAAGCGCTCAACCGCCTCTACAAACACACGCCGCTTCAATCCACGTTTGGTATTCAACTGCTGGCGCTGGTCGAGGGTGTGCCGCGTGTTCTGCCCCTCAGACGCTTGCTGCAAATTTTCCTCGAACACCGCATCGAAGTGTTGGTACGGCGGGCGCAGTTCGATCTGAACAAGGCGCTGGCCCGTGCGCACATCGTCAAGGGACTGCTGATTGCGTTGGATCAGTTGGACGCGGTCATCCGCACGATCCGCGAAGCGCCGGATGTGGACGTAGCCCGCGACCGGTTGGTGGAACGCTTTGGACTGAGCGAAATCCAGGCGCAGGCCATCCTCGACATGCAGTTGCGCCGGCTGACCGGTTTGGAACGGCAGAAGCTGGAGGACGAACACGCCGAATTGCTCAAGACGATCGCTTACCTGGAAGGGCTGCTGGCGTCGCCGGAGCAACAGCGCCGCGTCATCCGCGAGGACCTGCTCGAACTGAAAGAGCGGTACGCCGATCCGCGCCGCACCCGCATCCTGCCTCACGCCGTCGGCACGTTTGACGAAGAAGACCTGGTGCCGGAAGAGGACGTGCTGATCGCCATCACGCAGCGCGGCTACATCAAGCGCATGCCCTGGACGGTTTTCCGTGCGCAGCAGCGCGGCGGGCGCGGCGTCATCGGCATGGCCACCGGCGAAGCGGACGAAATTATCACGCTGCTCTCGGCCAACAGCCACAACACCTTGCTTTTCTTCACCAACAAGGGCAAGGTCTACCAGGAAAAGGTATACCAGATCCCCGACGCGGGACGCACGGCCAAGGGATCGTTGATCGCCGGCATCCTCGCCATCGCCGCCGAAGAGCGGGTCACGGCGGTGGTTTCCATCCCCAGCTTTGAGGATACCAGCTATCTGGTCATGGTGACCAAGCAGGGGATCATCAAACGCATTTCCCTTCAGGAATTCTTTACAGTGCGTCCGAGCGGCGTCATTGCGCTCAACCTGCGTGAGGATGACGAGCTCCGCTGGGTACGCTTGACGCGCGGAACGGATGATGTTATGCTGGTAACGAAGAACGGCGAGAGCATCCGTTTTCACGAACAGGACGTGCGCCCGACGGGACGCACGGCGACCGGCGTCATCGCCATCCGCCTGGATGAGGATGACCAGGTGATCGTAGCCGAGATTCCCGAACCCGGCAGCGCCTTGTTCCTGGCTTCGCTCAAAGGCTACGGGCGCTGCACCGATGTGGAAGAATTCCGCACGCAGAGCCGGGGAGGCAAAGGGGTTCGCGCCTACAACGTCAGCGACAAAACCGGCCCGCTGGTGGATGGGCGTGTGGTGCAACTCACCGACGAGATCACGATGATTTCCGAGAGCGGCATCATCTTGCGCACCAGCGTCAGGCGTATCCCCCAGATGGGGCGTTACAGCAGCGGTGTGCAAATGATGGACATAAAAAACGGCGACCGTCTGGCCTCGATTGCGCGGTTGTTCAACGGAGAAGAAGCGGAAGTTATCAACGGAACGGACTAAAAAAGGAAGACGCCATGCCTGAGAAAATTCACCCCGGTTCCAGCCAACTGGTCGCGCTGCTTCCTGACGCCGACGCCGACGTGCTGGCCGAGACTTTGACGGCATTCGCCAACGCCGACGGCGGCACGCTGTACGTCGGCGTGGACGAAGAGGGCGCGCCTACCGGCGCCGTTTTCCCCGAAGAATTCAACGAAATTGTACCGCAGGCAGAATTGCGCTGCCGCCCGCCGATCCCGGTAAACTGGGAACAGGTCGAGGCCGGCGGCGCTTTTGTTTTCGTCGGGCGGGTGCAGCGCAGCGTCGAGTTGCACACGCTGGACGATGGCCGGGTGTTGGCGCGCACCGGCGCGGCAAACCGGGTGCTGAGCGGGATGCAGGTGCAGCAGTTGGCCACGACCCGCATGACCGGCGAGTACGAAGCCGAACCGGTTCCCGGCGCCGCCCGCGACGACTTCGATGGCGACATGGTGCGCGAATTCATCGAGGCGTGGGAAAAGCGCCAGGGACGCCCGCTGACCCGTCCCCTGGACGATGTGCTGATGGAAATGGGCTGGTTGTTGCCCAACCGCCAGCCCACCGTCGCCGGAATGTTGTTGTTTGGCAAGCGGCCGCAGACGTTTATCCCGCGCAGCGGCCTGACCTTTGTGCGGTTTGACAGCACGCAAACGCGCCGCGCCGACGGCGAGCCGGGCTACGGTCGCCGCGTTGAGATCGAAGGGCCGCTGGCCGCCGTCATCAAGCGCGCCTGGGACATTATGCAGGAAGAAATTCGCCTGGGCGCGGTCGTCCAGGGGCTTGAGCGCAAAGAGCAGTGGCAGTATCCCCCGACGGCCATCCGCGAAGCGTTGGTCAACGCCGTGGCCCACCGCGATTACCGGCTGCGCGGCAAGGCCATCGAGGTGCGCATGTTCCCCGATCACCTGGAGATCGTCAGCCCCGGCGGACTTCCCGGTTTTATCACACTCGACAATATCGTCAACGAGCATTTTTCGCGCAACCCGCGCATCGTCAACGGCTTGTTCCAGTGGGGTTACATCGAGGAGCTAGGGTTGGGCGTGGATCTGATGATCGAAGAAATGGTCAACGCCGGCCATCCCCCGCCGGAATTCCGCGCCGCCGAATTCTCGTTCAGCGTGGTCTTTCAAAACTTGCAGGAACGTGTCCCGCTGGGCCAGGTGACCAGCGAGCTGACCATGAACGAACGTCAGGCGCGCGCATTGACCTACATTCAGCAGCGCGGACGGATTACCAACCGTGAATACCAACAACTCTGTGAGGATGTCAGCCCGGAAACGTTGCGCCTGGATATGGTGGACCTGGTGGAACGGGGCGTTTTGCTCAAGATCGGTCAAAAACGCGGCACCTATTACATTCTAAAATAGCGATAAATCGCCGTTCTACAGGCTCACGCCCCGTAAACGGGGCTTCCGGAAAGCCCGCTTCAGCGGGCGCGACTCCGTAGCATTGATGCCCGCGTGAGAGCGGCGAGCGCGATTACCGAATTAAAATGTCAATCTTCATAAGTGACAAACCTCATGTGACAACGTTCATTTTCATCGTACTGTAGGAGGCGCTTATGCCCAGCCAAACCTGGAAGACTTTGACCGGCGCTCCTTTCCGCAGGAACCGCCCGACTTTTGGGCTGATGGCGCGCAGGCTGATTTACCCCTGGGCCCTGGCGCAAATGCAGGGGATGGTGGATGCCTGCCGGGACTACGACGTGAATCTGATCTACTTCGCCGGCGGGGTTGTCGCCGATCCCAACGACCTCGAATTGCAGCACAACATCGTCTATGACATGGCCAGCGCTGCCGACATTGACGGGATCATTATTTCAACCAGCACCGTGACCGAACCCATCCCCGACGGCGAACCGATTGTCAATTTCCTGAAACGTTTTCGCCCCCGTCCGATTGTCGCCATTGAACGCCCCGTCGCCGGCGTCCCCACGATTCTCAAGAGCGAATACGACTCCATGGTCGAGGTGATGGTTCACCTGATCGAAGTTCATGGCTATCGCCGCATCGCTTACATCAACCGGGTAGGCCCGCTCCCCCATCGCGAGCGTTATCGCGCCTACGTGGATACGCTGGCCCGCTACGACATTCCTTACAACCCCGACATTGTTTTTTCTGCGGCGCTCTCCCAGCACAAGTTTGGCGACCAGCGCCCCGGCATTGACTTTCAAGCCATGGTGGCCGCCGACGATGACTGCGGCCTCGCCGCGATGCGCCGTTTGCAGGCGCGCGGCGTTCAGATTCCCGAAGATGTGGCCATAACCGGTTTCGACGATGTAGACGAGAGCTGGGCCATTACCCCGCCGTTTACCACTGTCCGCGCTCCCTTCCACAAGTTGGGCAGCACGGCCGTCGAGATGTTGTTTGCGCTTTTGGAGGGCAAGTCGGTGCCCGACCAGGTGATTCTTCCCTGTGAACTGGTAATACGCCAGTCGTGCGGGTGTATGCCGACAGAAGTGCGGCGAACGACCCTGGCGAACAGGACAGAGGCGTTAACGGCATTCCTCACAGTAGAAGTCAAGGAATTGCCGGGGCCCGGCCCGCAGGCGCTCGACGCGGCGCTGGCGGCCCACGGCCAGGACATCAGCACGGAAATGGGTCAGGCCGTCGGCGTAACCCCGACGACTTCAGACAATGTGGCGGCCTTGTTGGAAAGTTTTTCGTCCGAGATGAAGGGGCAAGCGTCGGAGGGCTTCCTGCGCCAACTGAACAAAATCCTGAGCCGTCCGGGTATGACCAGCGGTGAGGCGCAACTCTGGCAGGATGCCCTCTCGGTGTTGCGCCGTTGGATGATACCCTGTTTGGATGACGCTATGGCCGCGTTGGCCGACGATCTGTGGCATCAGGGGCGGGTAATGATCGGCGCGGTCACGGAACGCACTCAGGCTTATCGAGCGCTGCAAGCCGAAAAGCGCGCCCGAATCCTGCGCGATATCGGGCACGAACTCATCACGACCTTCATGGTTGACCGTCTGATGGATATTCTGGCAAAGGGCGTGCCCCGCCTGGGGTTCCCCAGTTGCCATGTGGCGCTCTACGAAACGCCGCAGCTGTATCACTACCCTCAGGAAGATCTGGGGCGGTCACGGCTGGTGTTGTCTTACACCGAACAGGGACAAATCACGATTGAACCGGATAAGCAACGCTTCCCTTCGGGCAAACTGCTGCCGGATGAATTCTGGCCGGAGCGGCAGTTCACCTACGTGGTCGAGCCGCTCTATTTCCAGACCGACCAGATCGGCTTTGCCCTGTTTGAAATGGGCCCGCGCGAGGGTCCGCCCTATGATGCCTTGCGCGGGCAAATCAGCAGCGCCCTCGAAGGAGCGCTGTTGATGGCAAAGGAAGAAAAGCACACCCGGCAGTTGCAGACGGTGGCCGAGGTGACGATGACGGCCTCTACCATCCTGGACATGTCTGAACTATTGCAGCGGGTGGTGGACATGGCCAAAGCGCGGTTTGGATTGTACCACGTCCATATCTATTTGTTCGACGAAACCCACGCCTTTCTCATCTCTACCGCCGGAGCCGGTGAAGCCGGACGGCAGCTGGTGGCCCAAAACTGGCATGTTTCTTCTGACGATGAACACTCCCCGGTGGCGCGAGCGGCGCATCTGCGCCATGAGGCGCTCCTCAACGACGTGCGAACGGATCCTGCCTGGTTGCCCGACCCGCTGTTGCCGAACGCGCTGGCGGAGCTGGCCGTCCCACTGATCGCCGGCGACGTTGTGTTGGGAGTTCTCGACGTGCAATCTGACGCCGTCAATGCTTTCAGCGACAACGATGTGCGAATTCAGAGCACATTGGCCGGGCAAGTGGCCGCCGCTTTGCAGAACGTGAAGCTGTTTGAGCAAATCACGCTGGCCAACGCGGAAATTCATACGCTCAACGAACAGCTCAAGAAAGAGAATCTGCGCATGATGGCCGAACTGGACGTGTCCCGGCGCTTACAGCAGATGCTGTTGCCGTCAGACAGCGAACTGACCCAGGTGGCGAATCTGGACGTCGCCGGATTTATGGAACCCGCCGAAGAAGTAGGCGGCGATTACTACGACGTGTTGCAGCACAACCACCGGATAAAGTTTGGCATCGGCGACGTGACCGGCCACGGGTTGGAAAGCGGCGTGTTGATGTTGATGTTACAAACCGCCGTGCGCACCCTGCTGACCAGCGAAGAGGACGATCCGGTGCGCTTTATGGATATTCTCAACCAGACGCTCTATCAGAACTTGCAACGGATGGATGTGGACAGGAATTTGACCCTGACCCTTGCCGATTACGCCATAACGCCGGATACGCGACGTGGGCAGATGCGGTTGATCGGACAGCACGAGCAGGTGATCGTCATCAGAAAGGACGGCCAGGTTGAGTTGAAGGACACCACCGATATGGGAATTCCCCTGGCCCTGCTGGCGAAGATTACGCAGTTTGTCAAAGAAATGCCCATCGAGTTGGCCCCCGGCGACGGCGTCGTGCTGTATTCCGATGGCGTCACCGAAGCCCAAAATGAGACCAAAGAGTTCTATGGGCTGGAGCGTTTGTGCAATGTGCTCAGTCAAAATTGGGACAAAAGCGCGGCGGAAGTCAAGCAAGCTGTCGTTGCCGACGTCCGCCGCTTCATCGGCAAACAGACGATCTTTGACGATCTGACACTCTTGGTGATCAAACAACTGTGACGCAGATTTCTTTACGAAAAGGCCGCCTGACCTTCGGGCTTCTGGCGCGGAGGCTGATTTATCCCTGGGCTTTGGCGCAGATGCAGGGGATCGTGGACGCTTGCCAGGATCATGACATCAACCTGATCTATTTCCCCGGTGGAATCCTGTTTGAATCCGACAGCTTTGAAGCGCAACACAACATCGTCTACGACCTGGCCGCCGCCGCCGATCTCGACGGGATCATCCTGTCAACCAGCACCGTGACCGAAGCCATCCACGATGAAGGCGGTATCCGGGATTTCCTAAAACGGTTTCACCCCCGGCCGGTGGTTGGTTTTGAGCGATCTTTGGCGGGCGTCCCCACGGTGCTCAAGAGCGAATACGAATCCATGACCGAGATATTGACCCATCTAATCGAAGTTCATGGGCGCCGACGCATCGCTTATCTGAACCGGGCCGAGGCCGGCCCCCATGCCGGACGGTATCGCGCCTACGTAGACACACTGGCCCGCTATGACATCCCCTACAACCCCGACCTGGTCTTTTCCGCGATGGTTTCCCGGCATCGTTTTGGCTCGCAACGTCCCGGCATTGATTTTGACGCAGTCGTGGCCTCCGACGATGACTGCGGGATTCCCGCCATGCGCCTGCTGCAAAGCCAGGGCGTTCAGATACCCGATCAAGTCGCCGTGACCGGCTTCGACGACGTCGCCGAGAGCTGGGCGATCACGCCGCCGCTCACGACGATCGCGGCTCCGTTCCACGAAATGGGCGGCAAAGCGGTCGAGATGCTGTTGTCGTTGTTGCAGGGCGAGACGGTACCCGCTGAGGTGGTTCTGCCGTGCAAGTTGGTGGTGCGCCAGTCGTGCGGGTGTATGCCCGCAGAAGTGACGAGAACCGCAGTGCGCTCCCAAATGGCGACACCGATCGCCGAACCGCAGACGCTCGACGCCGTTCTGGCCGCGCATCGCGACGAAATCCTGTCCGATATGCGGCAGATCGTGTCCGCGACCCCTTCCGGTTCCTATGCCGCAAAATTGCTACTGGAAAGTTTCCTGGCCGATGTGGCCGGGCAATCACCGGGCGCTTTTTTGCAGACCTTGAACAAAATCCTGAGCAGGCCCGACATCAGCGGCGCCGAGGTGCAGCCGTGGCAGGACGTTCTCTCGACGCTGCGGCGCTGGCTGTTACCCTGTCTCGATCGCGCGACGTTTGCGCTAGCCGACGATCTCTGGCACCGGGGCCGCATCCTGATCGGGAAGGTCGTGGAGCGGGCGTGGGCGTACCACGTGATGCGGGCCGAAAAGCAAGCGCGGGCCTTGCGCGACATCGGGCGCGAGCTCATTGCGACTTTTGGGGTTCCGCGCTTGATGGAAGTCATGGCTCAAGGGCTGCCCCGATTGGGTTTTCCTCGCTGCTATGTCGCCCTTTATGAGACGGCTCAGCCATATCAGTATCCCAGAGAGGATGTGGGTCAATCGAAAATTGTATTGTCCTATGTCGCGCAGGAACAAGGCCCACTGAACCCCGACCAGCCATGGTTCCCGTCCAGCAAATTGTTGCCGGATGCGATGTGGCCGGAGCGGCAGTTCACGTTCGTGCTCGAACCGTTATATTTCCAGAACGACCAGCTCGGGTTTGCCCTGTTCGAGATGGGGCCACGCGAGGGAACGCCTTACGATGCCTTGCGCGGGCAAATCAGCAGCGCCCTGAAAGGGGTCAGGCTGACGATGCAGGAGGAAAAGCGCACCCACCAGTTGCAGACGGTGGCCGAGATGACAATGGCCGCTTCCACCATTTTGGATATGTCCGAATTGCTGCAACGGGTGGTGGATATGGCCCAGACGCGGTTCGGATTGTACCACGTCCACATTTACCTGCTCGATGAAGCCAACGCTTCCCTCGTTTCGACCGCCGGAGCCGGCGAGATAGGCCGACAACTGGTCGCGCAGAACTGGAGCATTCCTCTCGCCGATGAACATTCGCTGGTGGCGCGGGCGGCCCGGCTGCGCCGCGAAGAGCTTCTCAACGATGTGCGCACAGATCCATCCTGGTCGCCCGATCCACTATTGCCGGATACGCAATCGGAGTTGGCCGTGCCGCTAATCGCCGGCGACGCCTTGTTAGGAATCTGGCACGTGCAATCCGCGAACCTCAACGCTTTTGCCGACAATGACGTGCGCATCCAGGGCACTTTGACCAGAGAGATTGCCGCCGCACTCCAAACCGCGAAGTTATTCGAACAAATCAGCCTGGCCAATGCCGAAATTCAGACGCTCAACGAACAACTCGAAAAGGAAAACCTGGGCATGATGGCCGAGCTGGATGTGACCCGCCGCCTGCAGCAGATGTTGTTGCCGCCGGAGCGCGAATTGGGGCAGGTGGCCAATCTGGACGTCGCCGGGTTTATGGAACCCGCCGAAGAGGTGGGCGGCGATTATTACGACGTGTTGCAATACAACCATCAGATCAAATTTGGCATCGGCGACGTGACCGGCCACGGGTTGGAGAGCGGCGTGTTGATGTTGATGTTGCAAACGGCCGTGCGCACCCTGCTGACCAGCGAAGAAGACGATCCGGTGCGCTTTATGGATATTCTCAACCAGACGCTCTATCTAAACCTGCAACGGATGAAGTCGGACAAGAACCTGACGTTATCCCTTGCCGATTACGTCGCCGCGCCGGATCGGCAATGCGGGCGAATGCGGCTGACGGGACAACACGAATCGGTGATTATTGTCAGAAAAGGGGGCCAGGTTGAGGTGAAAGACACGGTGGATTTGGGGCTGCCTTTGGCTGTCGTCTCTGGAATTGCCCCGTTTGTAAAAGAAATGTCCATAGATCTGGCCCCCGGCGATAGTCTCGTTTTGTATTCGGATGGCGTCACGGAGGCCCAGAATGAAGCCATGCAATTCTATGGTCTGGAACGTCTATGCGAAGTGCTCAGTCAAAACTGGGACAAAAGCGCGGCGGAAGTCAAGCAAGCTGTCGTTGCCGACGTCCGCCGCTTCATCGGCAAACAGAAGATCTTTGACGATCTGACGCTTTTAGTCGTCAAGCAGTTGTAATCCTCTTCTTATTCAGCCTCGCGTTTTTTGACCTCGGCCAGCAGTCGTCCCCAGTTGAGGCTGGCGCTGGAAAGGAGCGTGTCGGCGCGGAAAAGCCGTCCGGCCAGCAACACGAAAGCGTAAGTGGTTGCCGCCAAACCGATCAGGCTGACGATCGGTTGCCACAGCGGGACGCCGCCCATCGCCAGACGCGGCAACATGGAAGTCGCCGCCGTCATGGGGAACAAGCTCAGCACGACGGCCACGGGACCGTTGGGCGCTTCGACGAAGGCGGTATTCAAAAACATAGGAATCATCATGGGGAATAACGCCAGAAAAGTGAACTGCCCACCCTCGCGCGCCGACGGCGCCAACGCCCCAATCGCTCCGAGCAGCGATGCGTACAGCAGATACCCCAAAAGAAAGTAGGCGAGCGCCCACAGCGCGAACCCCGGCGGCAGCGTGATGGCATCCAGCGTCAGACCCAGCAGCCTAAACAACGAATCGCCGCGCGTCATCGTCAGCAGACTCCCCCCCATCCAGATGCTCATTTGGAGCAGCGCCACAACGCCCAATCCCAACACCTTACCCAACATCAGTTCGCGCGGGCGCAGACTCATCAGCAAGACTTCCACCGTGCGATTTTCCTTCTCGTTGGAGACGCTGCGCAACATAAAACTGCTGCTCATAGTCAGAACCATGAAAAGAATGAGCAATATCCCATACCCCAGGATAAAACGTGTGTTGTAGCTCTCGCTGCCGGCCTTCTCCGGCTCGGAAGAGACGATCTGCACATCCATGATGGGATTGGCAATCCGCGTTGCCAGGGTTGCATCGTTGATCAGATTGAAGTTGATGATGGTTTCGACCATGTCCAGCGTGACAAAACTTTCCAGGGGCGAATACCGACTGTCCACGGTAAGGATTGCACCCGTATCCAGGTAATCGGCAGCGATGACGTAATACTGGAGCAGCTCCCCACTTTCGATAGCCGCCTGCGCCGCAGCTTCATCGGGATAAGCGCGCACCAATTCTGCAGGAACGTCCGGCGGCAGCTCCGCCACCAGACCGGCGAGGTCAACGTAACCGATGGCGGCGGGGGCGCCCGCTTCATCCGTCAGCGGTTTCTCATCCTCGATCACCCGGGCGCTGAAGAGCTGCGAACCGAGGGAAAACGCCATGATAAACATCGGCAACACCAACGTCGTCAACCAGAACGATGGCTTGCCCACGGTAGTCACAATCTCGTGTTTGATAACGGTGATAACGTTGCGCATAGTTCGTCCTCAAGACCGCTCTTTGATGTGCAAACCGGCCAGAATGGATTTGGGCGTCAACGGTTGGCCATACTGCAACATCCCCATTCTGAAAACGCGCGCTGCCAGCCACACGCTGGCGCCGGCCGTAGCGACCAACAAAACCCAGCTCAGGGCCAATTGCCAGAACGGCACAATGCCAATGGCCCAGCGCAGGATGACGGTGAAAAATGCGGTGGTAGGGAATAGGGTCAAGGCCACGGTCAACCAGCTGTTGGGTTTGGACATGATGACGGCAAACACAAAGAACGGAAACATGAACAGCAAGTTGAGAATGCCGCTGATCTGTTGCCCCTGTTGCAAATCCGTCGAAGCGCTGCCGATCGCCGTCATCAGCCCGGCGACCAGCGCATACGAGGGAATGAAGAAAAGCGCGATGATGACCAGAAACGAGCCGGGGATGCTGAGCTCCAGGCTGATATCCACAAACAGGGATACGACCAACAACGTGACAACGCCGGTCGCGATCCAGGCCGCCAGTTGTGTCAGCCCAACGCCCATCAGCCCCAACGCTTTGCCGCCGATCAATTCAAGGGGACGAATGGAAGTTGCCAAGATCTCAATGGTGCGGTTTTCCTTTTCGTCCGTGACGGCCTGAAGCATGTACCCGCCGGCGCCCATCACGGTAAAAATAAAAATGAAGGCCACGAGGAAGGGAAGAATAAAGTTCAGCGGATTTCCGGCTTCGTATTCGCGGCTGCCGTCCACTGCGCGGATGGTGGATAGCGATCCCGTCTGGATGCGCTGCTGGATCGCTTCTGGCTGTCCGGCAAGCAGATTGGCGATCAGGAACCTGGTGAATTCAGCACGGATGATCTCACTGGGGCGCTTGTCGGCATAGTGAAGCGCGACCCCGCCGGTGCGCAGGTAGTCTGCGGGGAGGACGTAGTACGCCTGAATCTCTTTGTTCTTCAGGGCCTCTTCCGCGGCTGCGGCGTCGGAAAAAGCGCGCAGCTCTGTCGGCGTTTCTCCTTCTTCGAGAATGGGCATTTTGGCGGCGGCCAGCACCCCCGCATGATCCACATAGCCCAACGGCAACGTCCCGCGTTGTCCAAAGAGCACGATGAGCGCAACCGCCGATACGGCGACAATCAACAGCGGCACTCCCAACGTTGCGACGAGAAACGATTTCTTCTTGGCGATATTCGCATATTCGTGTTGGGCGACCAGCCAAAAGTTATGCATGCTCGTCCACCCCGGTATCGGCGCGCTGCACGACCGTGACGAAAATGTCGTCGAGAGACGGCTCGGCGATTTCGAAGCGTTCGATCCGGGCGCCCTCCTGTTGCATCAGTGCACGCAGCACGTCCTGCGGGTCGGCGCCGGGCTTCAGGGTCAGGCTCCACGCGCTGTTGTGCCGCCGCGCTTCCAGAACGCCGGGAAGCCGCTCGAAGTCGCCATGCCCTTCGAGCGTCAAGGCGTTCCCGGCAAAATCGCGTTTGATGCGATCCACTTCGCCGTAGAGCACCGTGCGTCCCCGGTTGATGAGCACAATGCGAGTACACAGCGCCTCCACCTGGTACATCTGGTGAGTGGACATGATGATGGTTTTGCCCTGCTGGCGCAACTCCTCGATAATGTCTTTGACCATGCGGGTGTTCACCGGATCCAGGCCGGAAAACGGTTCGTCAACGATCAGTAGGTCGGGGTTGTGCAACAGCGTGGCGATGATTTGCGCCTTCTGCTGCATGCCCTTGCTGAGCTCCGAGATTTTCTTGTGACGGTAATCCGCCAGGTCAAACCGCTCCAACCACGACCCCAATTGTTCACGGGCGGTGGCTTCGTGGACGCCTTTGAGCGTCGCCAGGTATACCAGCGTCGCCTCAAGCTTCAAATCTTTGTAGAGCCCGCGTTCTTCGGGCATATACCCGATGCGCCGTTTCCGGGCTTCGTCCAATTTCCCGCCCAAAATGGAGATGTCTCCTTTGTCCGGGCGGAAAATGTCCAGCATCATGCGGATGGTCGTCGTTTTGCCGGCGCCGTTTGGACCGAGCAGCCCAAAAATCTCACCGGGATGCACCTCAAACGAGACGTCCTGCACGGCTTTGACATCGCCAAACGCTTTGCTGATATTCGATACCGTTACTGTTGCCATAGCTTCCTCTCAAGTGTTTAGCCGTTAGTTGGAGATAAGGGGGTGTTTTTTCGTGCCGGGGTACCGGC
>DAOUFX010000466.1:0-1549 GCA_034429675.1 Anaerolineae bacterium
CTACCTTTTTCAGAGGAGGAAAAGTCATGATAGAACTACCCGAAACTTTGATCATCGCCGAGCAAATGAACCACACCCTCAAGGGCAAACGCATCGCCGAGGGCAACCGGGGGAATTCCCCGCACAAGTTCGCGTTTTCCAGCGGCAGCTCCGAGGAATATGCCGCCATCTTCGCCGGCAAGACCGTGGGCGACTCGTGGGGGCACGGCATGTCCATCCTCACGCGCCTTGAGCCGGACTACACCCTCGTACTCGGCTGCGGCGGGGAACGCATCCTGTTTCACACCGGCGAAGCCACGTTGCCCAAGAAACATCAACTGTTCGTGCGCTTCGACGACAGCGCCTACCTCACCGTCACCGTCTCCGGCTGGGGCAACACCCTGCTCCTGCCCCAGGCCGAGGCCGGCAAACACCTGCACGTCCGGGAAGAGCGCATCACACCGCTGAGCGCCGCCTTCACCTGGGAGTATTTCCGCCAACTCTTCGAGCCGCTCCCCGCCGAGAGCAAAACCAGCCTCAAATATTTCATCATCAGCGAGCCGGGGATTTGGGGCGTGGGCAACGGCTGCCTGCAGGACATCCTCTTCAACGCGAAGCTCCACCCCAAACGGCGCGCCGTCGCAACCTCCGAGGACGAGCGCCGCACGCTCTACGACAGCATCCGCGAGACCCTGCAACGGATGGTGGATCAGGGCGGGCGAAGCAGCGAGGCGAATCTCTACGGCCAGCCGGGCGGATACCGGCGCATCCTCGACAGCGACACCGCCGGCGGACCGTGCCCGGTCTGCGGAACGCCCATTGAAAAAGCGCAGTACCTCGGCGGCGCGATTTACTTCTGCGCGACGTGCCAAAAATGAAGCGTGATCACCATGCCATCTATGGACCATTTTGATCTCCTGGCGCCGCTGTACGAGACGTTCATTCGCCCGCGCGACCCCGTGCGCTTGCGCGAGTTGCTATCGCCGCCAGGCGACGGTCTGCTATTGGATGCAGGCGGCGGAACCGGACGCATCGCGCAATTTATGCGCGACGTCGCGCCGGCGGTTATCGTCACAGATCTCTCGTTCAAGATGCTCCGACAGACAGCCGCCAAGGACAGGCTGCGCCCGGTCTGCGCTCGTGCGGAAACATTGCCTTTTCCCAACGCCAGTTTTGCACGGGTGATGATGGTGGACGCGCTGCACCACGTCCACCATCAGGCGCAAACGGCAAGCGAACTCTGGCGTGTTTTGTGCCCCGGTGGGCGATTGGTCATTGAAGAGCCGGATTTACGCCTGCCCG
This sequence comes from Anaerolineae bacterium, assembly GCA_034429675.1. Taxonomy (GTDB): domain Bacteria; phylum Chloroflexota; class Anaerolineae; order B4-G1; family SLSP01; genus JAKQHY01. Next base: position 1,282 of record DAOUFX010000466.1, read on the forward strand.
GCGTTAAGCTGCTGGCGCTGGCAGAAAAGTTGGCCTTGATGCGAAGCCATTTCATGGCCCCGCCACAAATTGCGGCGTTGTTTGCTGCAATGGGCGCCCACACCCGCATTGAAGCTGTCGCTCCGACTGCCTGGATCATCATCGATAAACCGCTCTGATGGTCCATTGCCTGCCGGAATCACGCCAATAGTGTGTCACAAAAACCGGCATCATGTCATAAAGCTACGGAAGAAGGTTTTTTCGCGGGCGGGGGTGCCCCGCCCACGAA
>DAOUFX010000467.1:0-2841 GCA_034429675.1 Anaerolineae bacterium
TGTAATTTCCGGCATGATTCCCCAATCCCTCAATCCCTCAATCCCTCAATCCCCCTTTACCATATCTTGGAGACACCATGACAAAATATATCCTAGTAGTAGATGACGATGCGTTGTTGCGCCGGAGCCTGGCGTTTAACCTGGAAAAGGCCGGATACCGCACGTCCACGGCCGGGACGGCAGAGGCCGCCCTGGCGCAGGTGCGGCTTGATTCGCCGGATCTGGTGCTGCTGGACATTGGCCTGCCGGGGATGGACGGCCTGGAAGCGTTGCGCCGCCTGCGGCGGGAAGTGGACGTGCCGGTCATCTTTCTCACGGCGCGCCGCCGGGAACTGGACGAGGTGCTGGGGCTGGAATTGGGCGCCGACGATTATGTGACCAAGCCTTTTGACATTGACGTGCTGTTGGCGCGCGTCAAGACGGTGTTGCGCCGTACTGAGCGCGGCGCGGTCTCGGCCCCGGAACTGTCGCCGTTGGTGGTGGGCGATCTGGCCATTGATCCCGCCGCGCATACCGTGACGTTGCGTGGCGCGAGCATTGACCTGGCGCCGCGCGAGTTTGACCTGCTGTACGCCCTGGCGCAGGAAGCCGGACGAGTTTTGTCGGTGGACGACCTGCTGGGGCGCGTTTGGGGTGCGGAGTACGCGGGCGAGCCGCAGGTGGTCTACGTCCACATCCGCTGGCTGCGAGAGAAACTGGAAGACGATCCGCAACATCCGCAGCGTATCGTCACAGTGCGCGGGGTCGGCTATAAACTGATGGCGTGAAGATGCAAGGCGGAGGCAGCTTTTAGCTTTCAGGTTTCTGATTTCCGATTTCACATTCCCGACTTTCGACTTTCGACTCTTGCTAGAGGTGCCAGGATGCGATCATTAAGAACGCGGCTCATTATGAGCCATGTGCTTCCCCTGCTGATTGTGTTGCCGTTGGTGGGGGTGGCCTTGACTTACCTGTTGGAGACGCAGGTGTTGCTGGCCAATTCGTCCAATGAGTTGGAACGCCAGGCCGAACTGGTGGCCGGCGTCGCCCGCAACTATCCGCAGATCTGGTTTGACCCGCAGGAGGCGCAGGCTTTCATGGCGCAGATAGTGCCGTACGTCTCGGGCAAAGTGATGTTTATCAGCACCGATTCCGTTCTGCTGGCCTCCAGCGATCCCGACGATGCAGCCATGATCGGGCAGCCGCTTGAGGTGGCGGGGTTCAGCGAGGTGCTGGTGACCCGGCTCTCGCTGCGCGTGGACTACGGCGCGCGTCCCGGAACCGGTGCGGCGGACGTGTTGATGCCGGTGCTTGCCCCCACTTTTCAGGTTTTGGGCGTCATCCGGCTGACCGATCCGCTGTCCAACGTCTACGCGCGCTTCCCACGCACCCGCACGCTCATCTTCGGGACGCTGGTGGGCGGGCTGGTCGTAGGGATCGCGGCGGGTTGGCTGTTTGCGCTGGATCTGTCCTACCCGCTGCGCCGCGCGACCCAGGAAATTTTGCGGATGGCGGAGGGGCATCCGCTGTCCGAGTTGACCGAGCAAGGCCCGTCGGAGATGCGGTTGTTGCTGCGCGCTTTCAACGCCCTTACCACGCAGCTGCAAAACCTGGAGAAGTCGCGTAAGCGTCTGTTGGCGAACCTGGTTCACGAGTTGGGACGTCCTTTGGGCGCGCTGCTTTCGGCGACGCAGGCGCTTGCCGGCGGCGCGCACGCCGATTCTGATCTGCGCGCCGAATTGATCGAAGGGATGGAGAGCGAGGTGGCGCGGATGCAACGGCTGCTGGACGACCTGACGCGACTCTACGATCAAACGCTCGGCCCGCTGGAGCTGGACTTCCAGCCTACCGTGCTTTTGCCGTGGATGACGCGCGTTCTGAGCCCCTGGCGCGAGGCAGCTCACGAAAAAGGTCTGATCTGGGAGGTGGAATTTGCTCCCAATCTGCCCGCGCTGGAGATGGACGGCGACCGGTTGGCGCAGGCGCTCGGCAATGTGTTGAGCAATGCCGTCAAATACACCCCGGCGGGCGGCGCAGTGACCGTCGGCGCCGGCGTGGAGGGCGACCAGGTGTGGATTCGCGTCCAGGATACCGGGGTGGGTATCCCGGAAGAAATTCAGGAGCGCATCTTTGATCCATTCTACCGTGGCCCCATCAGCCGCCGGTTTCCGCAAGGAATGGGCCTGGGACTGAGCATTGCCCGCGATCTCATGACCGCTCACGGCGGGCGCATCGAAGTGCAGAGCGCGCCGGGGAAGGGGAGCGTGTTCACGCTCTGGCTGCCGCAGCAGAGGAAATCGGCCTGAAAAGCTATCCGAAAATGGGTGCTTATTTTGAAACTCGTGATGATAACGATCGGCAGCCGTGGAGAGGTTGAACCCTGCGTCGCGCTTGGGATGGGATTACAAGCTGAGGGGCACGCTGTTGGGATTGCCACTCACCCCAATTTTCGCGGTTTCATCGAAGGACGCGGCCTGAATTTTGCGCTGATCAATATTGATATCGAGGCGTTTTTGTCCAGTGAGGCCGGCCCAACGCAGAAAAACAGAAATCCGCTGATGATGGATCAACCCTTTTGGGGGCGACGCCTGGAGGCGCTGGGAGTTGGCGCCCATCCCATCCCCATGAAACAATTGACGGCCGATAAACTGGCAGCGGCCATTGAAAAAATGGCGCGAGATGCGACAATGAGGGAGAAAGCAAAGACGCTGAGCAGAAAGATTCTTTCTGAAAATGGAACGGCAGAAGCCGTCGTTGTTATAAAACAGATTTTGGCTAAATAGCCACAGATATTTTTTCATTGTATCTTTTCACTAAAAAGGGGAGAGGTGGGAGTTTGGGGGCGGGCGGCGCCCGCCCCCC
>DAOUFX010000468.1:0-2569 GCA_034429675.1 Anaerolineae bacterium
TAGGCATAAACTTCACCCGTAGAATACTCCGCTCCGGTCAGTCGCAAAAGCGGATCGTAAGTGTAGGTAATCACGCGGGTAACGCCGCCGATCGTCTCCTCTGCGCGCACACGATTCCCCAGCGCATCCAATGTGTAGACGTAGCTCGCCAGGGTGCCGGTGACGCCGGTGTGGGTGAGGCGGCGCAGGCGTCCGGCCTCATTGCCCGTAATTGTGATCGCAACGGACCTTAGTTCATTTATAGAAAGCAACCTATTTGCAAATATCCCTATAAGGGGGTAATTCTCCTATGACTTCATGCAACCACGGCGAGTTCTCCCAGTCACGGTCGACATCGTAAGGATTCCCTAGTGTGAGGAAAAAGCCTTTCAATTTCCAGACGTCATTTTCACGAACAAACACATAAACTCCACAAGTGCCTTCTGCTCTTGCTTCTTTGATCACATCGCCCTCCGGAGTAACATCCTTAAAGATTCTATCGACCGAAGCAAGCGCCTTGATACGTTCGGGGGTATATTCGATGACGCGGATTGCTGAGACTTGGGCTGATGTAATCACAGACCAGGATGGCCAATCATAGATGGCGTCACCGAACTTTTCATAACCAAAAGTGCTTAAGAACGGTTCTGTGGCTATCTCTGATTCGACAGTTGGATTTATATGCGCTTCGAAACTGTGCCATTTTAGTTCGAGATTCTTGATGATTTTACTAACCTCTGCGCCATGCGTTTCAGTGAGAAGCGCTTCAGCCGTAGCGGTTGCACGTAAATACTCTGACGCGAGATAATTCTCATGTCTAACAAATATCAAGATACCACAAGCTGCTCCTAAAACGAGCAAGGAAATAACTACTAGGAAAGCCAAAAACTTACGTTTAGTCAAGCCAAGAGCTACACGCTGAACTATTTTTGCACTCTTCATGCCATGGCTCATACTGTTTCTCCTTATTCAGATCCCAGCTTGTGCTTAGTCCCCAAACATCAAGCACCTCTGGGACATTTCGCACGATGAAGATGGCGGAGCCAGCGTCCCAACCTACACTTCTGATTTCTTGATCGCTCTGGACTCCGCGCTTATACCAGGCAGCGACGTTAAATCCCGAAGGCTCAATTCCCAAGGAAATCGCTCTGAGCGCACCTTGTTCTAAACTGGCCGCTGCGTATTCGATGTTTATTTTGTCATCGCGAAGTTGCTGCGCCATTGTTTGGTAAGCCGCAGTCGCCTTCGTTGGGTCATAGACGCCACATTCTCCGTCTTCGCAATCTGTCTCAAATGGATTGGGAATATCAACCTCCTTTTTAAACCAAAGGAAACGTCGGGTTTGTTGGAGCGGGTTGGTTTTTGCTTCTATACACTCGTCAACATAAACCCCCTGTTCATTTTTGACCGCTCTGCAAATTTGCCCGCGCCACACGTTGGCGGCTGTATGAAGCTTGATATTCCCGATTCCTACAGACGCCAGGACAGCTAGAGGATGCCCCTCAGGTAACTCATTGTTAATATAGGCCCAACACTTTGATGCATCCAGATTGTCGTAGCAGACGTCTTTCAGATAATAGCCGGAAACAATGCACCCCATATCAACACTCGCATTTTCCAACCACATATATTTCTTGTCCTCTTCTTTTAGAGGGCTGATACGGTTTTCGTCAATGATTGTAGCCGCTATCAAAGCGGCAAAGCTATTGGTGTCCATTATTTCAATTCGATTATGACGCTCAGCGCTGTCAAGGTATGCCCGTTTTAGTTTTTTAAGGTGGGCTTTCTCTATATCGTCTAATGGGTAATGACCCGATGGATCAACCAGCATGATGGGATTGGCGTAGACATACAACCAAGGGTTCAGCGACATTGAGTTATAGAGATCACCTTCCCACGTATCCTGAGAAGCAAACCGTCCCGTCGCGCCATCATACCACCGGGCGCGCAGATACGTCAGCCCCGACCCAGCGTCGAACCATTCCCCGGTATACCCAAGTCCGTTCCGCGCCTCACCAAGCTCTTCCCCGTAAGGCGACCATTCGCGGGTTGCCATCACGACGCCGTCTGCATCTGTCTCCTGTCGCACAGAGCCAAGCGCATCCGGGAGCGCATAAGTCCAATCTGCGCCAGTCTGCCAGCCCAGCGTGTCGTGCCCAACGAGGTACATTGAATCTCCGTCGCGCAACAACTCAGGCACACCGGTAGCCCAATCCCATGTGAAAGCATCTGCGCCTTGCCTCACACGCAGACCATCGGCATTGTATACGTATTCCAGCGTTCCGCCCGCTGTTGCTGCGCGTCTCATCCGTCCGGCGGCATCATAGGTATAGGTGTTTTCGCCGTCAGAGATCAGATTGCCGCGATCGTCCCAGGTGTACACCACGTCATTTACATTTGTCAGGCGATTGGCGGCATCGTAGATATAGATGGTCACGCCGTTTGTGCCTGTCATTGTAGTGCGGTTGCCGACGGCGTCATATTGGTAGGCGTAAATTTCACCTGTAGAATACTCCGCTCCGGTCAGCCGCGAAAGCGGATCGTAAGTGTAAGTAATCACGCGGGTAACGCCGCCGATCGTTTCTTCTGC
>DAOUFX010000469.1:0-7818 GCA_034429675.1 Anaerolineae bacterium
GGGGGGGATTTAAGGGGGGGGGGCCGTCTTGGCGTCAAGCGCGGCGAATACTTTAAGACACTAACCAGATTACAGATTACAGATTACGGATTCCCAATTTCACGTTTCACGTTTCACATTTCACGTTTCAGAACCATCTCAATGCAGGCGTCCAGCGGTTGAAAGCGCGCGATGACGTTCGCCAGGTTGCGCAGGTAGTAAGCGCCTTTGGCCGAAGGTGTGGCGACAACACGAAAGCCCATGTCGCGCACAGGCGCGATCGCCAGGCAGGCGTCGGCGAAGAGGTGAGCGCCGGCAGCTTCCAGGGTTTCGGCCAGACCTTGCGCAACGGCGGCCTCCTTGACCGGGCGCGCGCAGGTGATCCACAGCGGCAGGGCGAGGCGCTTGCCGCGCACAGCAACGGCGACCTGTGCGATTTCGGCCAGGGAAGCGTGCGGGCAGCCGATCCAGACGAGTTCGGCGGGCGCGTCCGGGGCGTCGAGCAGCGCATAGCCCGGCGCGAGGTCGTCAACAACCAGCGGGGGCAGCGCCGGCGGCGGGGCCGCGGCGGGCAGATCCGCTTCGGGCGTCACCCCGGCGACGTGGTACAGGCCGACGGCGCCGGTAGCCGCCAGCGCTGCGCCGAGAGCTTTCAGGCATTCTTCCCAGAGCGGGTCGCCCTGAGTTAGCGACAAGCCTTCAAAGTATGGGACGCCTTGCCCGACGGCTTGCCCCACCCACGCACCCAGGGCGCTGTAGTCGGCGGGAGTGCGCAGGCGCGTCTTGACCACCACGCGCAGCGTGGCCCGGCGGTTTTGGTCGAGGTGCAACCCGTAAGCGCCGGTCCGCCCGACGATGGCGGCGGCCAGAGCGCCCGGGCCGCCCTCGCGATTGGTGCGCGCGCCCAGGACAGCGTTGGCAAAAGCTACCGCCGACGATTCGGCCCAGGCGATGTGAACCGGCGAGCTCCCGGCGCGCCACTGCGGGCGGTTGCCGATCAGGTAGGGAGTACAGGTAGGGACGGGCGAGCCTCCGCCGACGCCCATGCGCGCGAAGGCGTCTACCACAGACTGCTGTCGGGCAGCGAAGTCGGGGGAAATTCCCTGCGCCGGCCAGTCCTGCAAATCCATCGCGGCGGGATTGAGCGAGGTGGGGACGCGAACCTGCGCCCCCTCGTCGGCCCAGCGGCGCAAAAAGTCCAGGCCGGCAGCGCCGATGTTACGATACGAAACTCCCGAAATCTGCACGCTCGCGACGGGGAGAAGCCGTTCGGCGCCGTAGATGTTGCCCAAGGCCACCACAATCTCCATCGCGCGACGGGTCGCCGAACCGGCGTCGCCGGCGAGCCAGGATTGTTCTTCGGAGGTCAGGTTCATGGGAGAGGGCTCCTTGGGAGAGTTTCAAGTTGAAAGCTGAAAAGTTGAGAAGTCGAAAGTCAAAAGTCAAAAAGTCGGAAGTCGGGTAGTTGAATGAGTCAGCGGATTACGGATTACGGATTACGGATTACGGATTACCAATTTCCGATTTCACGTTTCACGTTTCACGTTTCATCACCCCGTTCCACGCGGCGAGCACTTGGGTGCGCGTTTGTTCCAGGGTGGCGTCGGTGTTCAGGACGATGTCGGCGCGGGCGATTTTGGCGCTCTGGGGCGATTGAGCGTGGATGCGGCGCAGGGCGTCCTCGCGGGTGAGGTTGCGCGTCGCCAGCAGTCGCTCCAGTTGCAGCGCCTCCGGGCAGGTCGTCACCCAGATGGCGTCGTAGCCTGCGGCCAGCCCGCTCTCCAACAGCTTGATCGCCTCTACCACTACCACCGCCGACCGGCTCTGAGCGATGTGCCGCTCGACTTCGGCGACGACCGGCGGGTGGACGATCATCTCAAGCTGCGCCAGCGCCTCCGGGTCGTTGAAGACCAGCGCGCCGAGGACCGTCCGGTTGATCGTTCTGTCCACGGACAAAATGTGTTCGCCAAAAGCCGCAACCACGCGATCGTAAGCTGCGCCAGCGGGCGCGAGCGCGGCGTGGGTGAGCCGGTCGGCGTCCAACACGTCTGCGCCCAAATCGCGCAACATCTGCGCGACCGTGGATTTGCCCGTGGCGATGTTGCCGGTCAGGCCGATACGATAGGGTTGGCCGCCGGGTACGCCGGGATTCCTCAACTTCTCGGCGACCTCAGCGTTCTCTGCGGTAAGAAGAGCCTCGCCGGTATGCTTCAAGTGTTATCCTCAAGAAACCGGAGCGTCCGCGACGGCGCCCCACTCTTCCAGGCGGGTGTTGAGCTCGGCCTCGACCTTGTGATACTCGGCGCCGAGCCGGGCGACGCGCGGCACGTCCTGTTCGCGTCCGGCTATAGCGAGAGAAACGGTCAGCTCTTGCAGGCGGGATTCCAGGGCGTGGATCTGCGCTTCGAGCGCGTCAAGCTGCTGGCGTTGGCGGGCGAGCGCGCGCGATTTCTCGCGTTGCTCGCGGCGCTGCGCCTCGCGGCGCTCGCGGGCTTCATCCTCGCGCTTCTGGACGACGGGGGAGCCGTCACGCAGAGCGCGATGCCAACCGGCGTACTGCTCGTAGCCCTCGGGGAAAACGTGCAGGGCGCCGCCGGCGATGGCCCACACCTGCGTGGCAATCTCGCGGATGAGATAGCGGTCATGGCTTACCATCAACACCGTACCGTTAAAATTGCTGATCACCTCCTGCAACACCTCCTGCGAGGGGATGTCCAGGTGATTGGTCGGCTCGTCGAGCAACAACACGTTGGCCTTCTGCAGGGTCAGCAGCGCCAGCGCTACGCGGGCGCGTTCGCCGCCGGAGAGAACGCCGACCAGCTTGAAGACCTCGTCGCCGCGGAAGCCGTAGCGCGCCAGGAACGAGCGCGTCTCGGCCAGCGAAGGGATACCGGCGTCCATGAGCGTATCGAGAATGGACTTATCGGAGATCAGGTAATCCTGAATCTGCGCAAAATAACCGATGCGCACCGCCGCGCCGACGCGCACCCGTCCGGCCAGCGGCGGGATGCGCTCCAGGATCGTGCGCAACAGCGTCGTCTTGCCGCAGCCGTTGGGCCCGACCAGCGCCACGCAATGTCCCCGGTGAATTTCGGCCTCTTCGGCCCTGACCATAGGCGAGCGGGCGTCGTAGCCTGCCTTGAGATCGTACAATCCAAGCACCAGATCGCCGCTGCGCAGATTGGTTTGCAGGTCAATGTGGATATTGCGCTGCTCGTGAGGGCGCTCGATGCGCTCGATGCGCTGCAGGCGCTTCAGCCGGCCCTTGGCCTGCGCCGTATTCTGCCCGGCGATGTTTCGCTTGATGTAATCCTCGGTTTCGGCGATGTGCTGCTGCTGCGCCCGGTATTCGGAGAGTTGCTGGGCGCGGCGATCGGAACGCTGGAGGACGTAGGCCGAATAATTGCCCCGGTACGATTCCAACTTGCCGTTTTCCATCTCCAGGACACGCGTCGTGATCGTGTCCAGGAAAGCGCGATCGTGCGCCACCACCAGAACCGCGCCGCGCCAGTTCTTCAATTGATCTTCGAGCCACTCGATGCCTTCGATGTCCAGATGGTTGGTGGGCTCGTCGAGCAACAACAGATCGGGTTCTTCGAGCAGAAGGCGGGCGAGCAGCGCGCGCGTTTTCTCGCCGCCGCTGAGATGCGCCACAGGCTTATTGAACTCATCCTTGTGAAACCCCAAGCCGCCCAAGACCTGGCCGATGCGCGCCTCGTAGGTGAAGCCGCCGGCGAGCTCGAACTGCTCCAGCAGCGCGCCGTAGCGAGCCATGGCGGCGTCGCGTTCGGCGGCGTCCGGCGAGGCCATCTGCGCTTCGAGCGCGCGCAACTCGGTCTGCTGCGCCTTCAGCGCGCCGAAGACCGCCTCCAACGCCTGCCAGAGCGTGCCCGCGTTGTCAAAATCGGGGTTTTGGGGGAGATAACCGCAGCGCGTGTCGCGGGCGCGGCTGATCGAACCGTCATCGGGCTCCAGGCGCCCGATGATCATTTCCATCAGCGTCGTCTTGCCGCAGCCGTTCCGCCCGACCAGCGCCACCCGCTCGCCAGCGTGAATTTCCAGCGAGATTCCGGTGAAAATCTCGTCGGCGCCGTAGTATTTAGCCAGATTGAATGCAGATAGAAGTGCCATAGAGCGGATTATACCAGACTTCGGCGGGGGGCGGAAAGGGGAAATGGGACACGTCTGCATATAGAAACCGGGTTTCTGACACATCAATAAGCCATACCTTGCGCCAAAAATCCGGTCAACATTGGACAGAAACCCGGTTTCTTCTGAAAACAGCAAACATCGTGGGGTGATTGGGGTGCATTCTGATTTCGGGGGACGGGCTCCGTGCAGAAGAAGACGCAAAATTTTGCGTCTCTACGAAAGTACAGATTTTGCACCTATCTTGAAATGCAGCCGGGTGGTTGTATTGAGTTGACGGTTAGGAGGTTTCAGGATAGTATTTTTATGTTGACCAACCCACTTATCAGGAGGAAAAAGCATGCCCATTCCAGGTTATCAATCAATTATGCTTCCCTTGCTGACATTCGCCAATAGCGGACAAGAATATTCGCTGAGAGAAACTATTGAAGTTTTGGCCGATCAATTCAACCTCACCAGCGAAGAACGAAACAAACTATTACCCAGTGGACAACAGACTATCTTCGACAATCGTGTAGGATGGGCACGGACCTATATGAAAAAAGCCGGGCTACTGGAATCAACACGGCGAGGCTATTACAAAATCACAGAACGCGGTCGGCAAATACTGCGAAAGAATCCTTCCAAAATCGACGCTGCATTTCTCAAACAATTCCCTGAGTTTGTCGAGTTTCAGAAATCGAGCAGAAATCGAGCTGATGAGATAGAAGTCCAGGAGAACGAAGAGGTACGAACGCCTGAAGAGACTATCGAAGCTGCCTATCAGAAAGTCCGTCAGGGGTTGGCATCTGAACTCCTCCAGATGATTAAGGATCATTCCCCTTCATTTTTTGAGCGATTGGTCATTGATTTGTTGGTCAAAATGGGATATGGCGGTACACGTAAAGACGCGGGACAAGCCATTGGTAAAAGCGGGGACGGCGGTATAGACGGCATTATCAAAGAAGATCGCTTAGGACTTGACATCGTTTACGTTCAAGCAAAACGGTGGGATGGCGTGGTAGGAAGTCCTGAAATTCAGAAATTTGCAGGGGCGTTGCAAGGACAACGCGCCAAAAAAGGCGTTTTCATCACGACTTCGTCATTTTCCCAGGCGGCGTTGGATTATGTCTCGCGAATTGACAGCAAGATTGTTCTTATTGACGGTGAAATGCTGGCGCAATTGATGATTGATTACAATATAGCGGTAGCACCAGTAGCCTCGTATGAACTAAAACGGATTGACTCGGATTACTTTACAGAAGAGTAAAAAATCCTCATACGATGCAATTTGACTATAGGCTATTGTAGTAATTCCAGCTAAAGGCCAACGACCAATAGTTAACACCTATCCTCAGAGGAGACGCCGGGGCTGCCGCACTCCGTGCCAGCACGAAAATCATGGTTCACATTTCAGAGGCATAAAGGAGGAGAGTTTACGCGGGCGGGTACCCCCGCCCGCGTAAACCCTCCTCCTTTATGTCTTTGACATGTGAACCATGATTCTCGTGCTGGTGCGAAGTGTTAATGGGTGTGATTCCCTTAATCGCTGCCGTACCACTTGTGCCAGAGCTCCGAGTCGTTCTTGCTCGTGGTGAAGCAGTCAATGCGGTTGACGCCCCAGGCGACGCAGCCGGGGCTGCCGCCCAGTTCGCCGCCCAGATCCTCCCAGCCGCTCCAGGCTTTGCCGTCCCACCATTTGTGCATCAGGTGGGTATTGGTGCCGAGCACAAAAACGTCGAGGCGGTTCTCGGCCCAGGTGGCGACCGTCGGGTTGCCCTGGAACTTGCCGCCCAGGTATTGCCACTCGCTCCAGGCTTTGCCGTCCCACCATTTGTGCCAGAGCTCCGAATCGTTCTTGCCGCGGACGAAGCAGTCAATGCGGTTGGGCCCCCAGGACGCGCAGCCGGGAGCATTCGCCAGTTCGCCGCCCAGGTCCTCCCATCCGCTCCACTGGCTGCCGTTCCACCATTTGTGCATCAGGTGGGTGTTGGTGCCGCGCACGAAGACGTCGAGGCGGTTTTCGGCCCAGGAGGTGACCGTCGGCGCGAGGGTAAATTCGCCGCCCAGGTATTGCCACTCGCTCCATTTGCTGCCGTTCCACCAGAGGTGCCACAGTTGGTTGTCGTTCTTGCCGAGGATGAAGCAGTCAATGCGGTTGGGGCCCCAGGAGACGCAGGCGGGAGCCGCGGCCAGCTCGCCGCCCAGGTCTTCCCAGCCGCTCCAACCGTTGCCGGCCCACCAGCGGTGCATCAAGTGCGTGTTGTCGCCGCGCACAAAAACGTCGAGGCGATTTTCGGCCCACGAAGCGGCTGTCACGGCGTAGGAAAATTTCCCGCCCAATTTCTGCCACTCGCTCCACTTGGCGGCCTTGGCGATCGGCAGTACCGTCTTGGGGACGACGATGGTCACCAGCAACTTGGGTTTCACCGTGACCACGGCCGTGGCGACGGCATCCCCGCCGTCGGAGTGGGCGACGAGCTGGTAGGTGGTGGTCTCGCCCGGCGTGACCGTCTGCGAGCCGTTTGTCGCCACCGCGCCGATGCCCTGGTCAATGGTGACGGTATCGGCGCCGTTGACCTGCCATTCGAGTGTGGCCGACCCGCCGGCGCTGATGGCGTCCGGGGTGGCGCCAAAGGATAGGATGACCGGCTTTACGGCCTGCACCGGGGTGGGGCCGGCGCTTTGAACCGTGACCATGACGGTGGCGACGGCGTCCCCGCCGGCGGCGTGGGCGGTGAGCAGGTAGGTGGTGGTCTCCGCCGGGTTGACCGCGGTGGTTCCGTTCAACGCGACGGGGCCAATGCCCTGGTCAATCTCCACCGAGTCCGCGCCGGTGACTTCCCATTGCAGCGTGGCCGATTCCCCGGCGTTGACGGTGACCGGTGAAGCCGTGAAGTATTGCACGACGGCCTTGGGTTCGGCGCCCTCGGAGGTTTCACCCTCCTGCACCGTTACCTGCACGCTGGCGACAATGTCCCCACCGGTGGTGTGGGCGGTCAGTTGGTAAGTCGTCGTGGCTTGCGGATTGATCGTGCGCGAGCCGTTCAAGGCGACCGCGCCGATGCCCTGGTCAATCTCCGCCGAATCTGCGCCGACTATGGCCCACTTGAGGGTGGCCGACTCTCCGGCGTTGATGACCTCCGGCGTGACCTCGAATGATTTGATCGCCGGCGCCTGCTCGGTGCCGGCGCCGGTCGTGTCGGCGGTCGCGGCGGCAGCGTCGGGGACCGTGATCTTGATCAGGGCCGGGTCGCTGACGACGTCGCCGGTGTTGTACGCCTCGACGACGAGCGCGTGAACGCCTGCCGTGTTGGGCGTCCATTCCAGTGAAGCGCTGAAGGATGTCGCGGAGTCGTCACTGACGACGGTGTCCATCAAGGCGCCGTCTACGGTCAATGAGACGCGGCTGACTCCCTTCGCATCGGCGGCGACGGCCTGGATGGTCAGCGTTTGGTTGAGTGGGGTTTGTGTGCCATCGGCGGGCGATGCGATGACGACGGTGGGTTTGCCGGCGGCTTTCTCGGATGAGCCGCAAGCCGCCAGGACGGTCAGCAGACAGAATAGAACTACCATATGGAGAAACTTCCGTGAAATTGTCTCGAACCGATTCATTTGATATCTCCTTCGAAAATAGCGTTTAGCCGTTAGCTTTTAGTCAGAAATTACCGTTGAACGTGAGGGGTTAAAGGTGGGTGTTGGCGCGGGCGG
>DAOUFX010000470.1:0-3996 GCA_034429675.1 Anaerolineae bacterium
GAGCCGGCACCCCGGCTCGAAAAAACACTACCTTATAATCCGGATAACGGCTAAACGCTATTTTCTAAAGGAGTAGCCATGCGTATTGGCATTGACTTTGGGACGACGAATTCTTCGGTGGCGTATTACGACGGAGCGCAGCTGCATCCGATCCGCCTGGACCCGCTCAACGAAAATCCGTGGGTGTTGCCTTCGCTGATCTGGATTGATCGCGAGTACGGCATCGCGCTCGGCACGGCTGCCGCGAACGAGTACCTGGCGCGCGAAACCGGGCGGCGCAGCGTGTGGGAGACGCGGACGGTCAATGCGATCGAGATGATCGTGGGCAGCGGCGGCTCCGGCCCGATTCATTACTGGCACGACGTGAGCATTTTCACAGATGTGGGGGCCAACGGGCGCTTGCTGCAATCGGTCAAGACGGGATTGCGCGATCCGCGCTACGAAGGCACGGACATTTTTGAGCGCTATTACTCGGTGGATGAGCTCATCGCCATGATTTTGAAGCAGATGAAGACGCAGGCTGAAGAGCAGTTGGGCGAGACTTGCGATGCGGTGGTGCTGGGCCGCCCGGTGCGCTTCTCCGACGATCCGGCGATCTCGGAGCGCGCCGAGGAATTGCTTTTCCGCGCCGCGCTCTTTGCCGGGTTCCGCGACATTACGTTTCAGATGGAGCCGATCGGCGCAGCGCATTTGTATCACATCAACTGCCCGGAGCGTCAGCATGCGCTGGTGTTCGACTTCGGCGGCGGGACGCTGGATTTGACAATTGCCGAGGTTGGCGGCAATCGTCCTCCGAGCGTGATTGCCACGCGCGGCGTGTTGCTCGGCGGCGACGATTTGGACAAGCGCGTGATGGTTTCGTTGCTCAAGTATTTCGGCGCGGGGACGCGGGTGGACGGCGGGCGCGATTTCCCACCCGATTACCTGGATTTGCTGCACTCCTGGCAGACGATGCCCGACCTTTCGCGTCCCGAACCGCTCGGCAAGATTCGCCATTATCAGAAGACTTCGACCAATCCGGCCACGATGTTGGCGTTGGAGACGCTGGTTACGCAGAACATCGGTTTCAAACTCTTCCGCGAGATCGAGCGCGTCAAGAAAGCGCTCACGCCCGATATTATGGCCCGCCTGACCTTCGAGCACGACTACGTCAAAATCCACGAACGCCTCTTGCGGCGCGACTTCGAGGAGTTGATCGCCGACGATGTTGCATCGGCGGACATCGCGGTTCGCCAGGTGTTGGACGACGCCGGAATGAAGCCCGATCAGATACAAGCAGTGCTGCGCACCGGCGGCTCGTCGCTGACGCCGGCTTTTGTCGCGATGCTGGAGAATCGCTTCGGCCACGACCGTATCCGCGAGATGGACCCGTTGACTTCGGTGGTCGGCGGCATGGCGGTGGTGGCTCACGGCGAGGGTGGCCTGCCTGCCGCGTGCGCCTATCGCTACGATAATCCTTTCGCTTACATCCAGCCCGAAAGCGGGCGCGAGTATCGCTACGGAATTTTGCGCACGCATCGTCCGGCCTACACCGACCGGCCCTATCCCATCATCACGCTGCCTTTGGCACTGAGCGGGACGCACGTCATCCAACCCGCCGATCTGGACTACGATTCTGAGGAACCCAAGCTACTGCGTTTCAAGCTGACGCGCCGCTGCAAGGTCTACGTCATCTACCTGGCCAAGTATTACACGCTGCCCAAGTGGTTGCAGGGATTCAAGCGCGAGCCGAACATGGTGGTGGAGATTGACTCGCCGGGAGGTCGCTATCAGTTTGAGGTCTTCAGCCGCGAGCTCGATCCCGGCCCTTACGCCTTCGGCGGCGCACACGCCAAAGGCTATACCGGCATCGTCTTTATGAATTACATCGTGGCGGTAAGGCCGGTTTAGGGATTTTGGATTGGGGATGGGGACGTGAAACGTGAAACGTGATTTGTGATTCGCTGATCCGCCGATTCGCTATTCGCTGATTCGCTCACCCGCTGACTCGCTGGTCCGCTATTCGCCATTCCCCTCTTCCACGTTTTTCGCCGCAAATCGTTCTTCGAGCAGCAGTTGCCCCTTCTGGACTTTGAGGATAAGGACGTCTTTGACGGGGTTATGATTTTCATCGAATCTGACTCGCCCGGCGACGGTTTCGAAGGTGAGTGATTTTAGCGCTTTGGCGACGTGATCGGGGTTCAGGTCGCGGGCTTCCTGGATGCCGGCGAGCAACATGTTGGTCGCGTCGTAGGCCATGGTTGCCAGAGCGTCCGGGGCGACCATGTACCGGGTTTCATAGTTTTGAATCCACGACTGCACAAGCGGGCGCTGTTCCCCGGCAAAGTAATGCGTGGTGAAGTAACTGTCATCCACATCGCTTAGGCTGAGCGCGGGGGAGTCCCATCCGTCGCTGCCCAATACCGGCTGTAGTAGGCCGAAGCTGCGCGCCTGGGCGACGAGGGGCGGAACGCTGTTGTAGTATCCCGGCATATAGAGTACATCGGGATTCTCGTCGCGGACTTTTTCGAGGGCGCCGTAGAAGTCGCCGGCGTCCGTCTCGTAGATTTCGTAGCGGACGATGTCGCCGTTCCCGGCTTTAAAGGCCGTTTGGAATGCCTCGCTGAGCATGGCGCTGTAGTCGTCGTCTTCGCGGATCAGGATGGCGGCCGTCTTGGCCTGTAGTCGCTCCAGCGCAAACTGCGCTGCGGCGGTTCCCTGGACGGGATCGGTCAAGGGGACGCGGAAAACGCGCGCGCGCACGGCGCCGTCGTTGTCAAGCACCACGTCGGGATGCGTTGCCCCGTGGATGACTTGCAAGGCGTCCGACTCCATCACCACCTGCGCGATGCCTTCGGATTCATTGGAACATACCCCGCCGATGATGAACTTTGCCCCCTCATTCAACGCGGCCTGGGCGGCCTCACGTCCGGCGACGTAGTCACAGCGGCTATCTTTTAGGATCACCTGGATGGTTCGCCCGAGCACGCCGCCGCGCTGGTTCCATTCTTCGACGGCCAGGACCACACCGTTGCGGGTAGCGTTGCCCAGCGCTATGTTTCCCTCGTTGAGCGGGGCGATGACGGCAATGGTGATGGGTGTGGCTGCATCGTCCGCGCCTGCGTTGCATGCCGCGATTGCCGGCGCTACACACAACAGCAGCGCGACAATCAGCCAACCGTGGAATTTCATCGCGCGCCCGACGTCAACCGCCGAGGTAGGCGGCGCGAACCTGAGGGTCGGCGGCCAGGTCTTGAGCGGCGCCTTCCAATTCGATGCGCCCGGTCTCAATGACGTAGCCACGTTTAGCCACCGAGAGCGCCATGTGCGCGTTCTGTTCGACCAGCAGAATCGTCACGCCTTGCTGGCTGATCTCGGCGATAATCTCGAAAATTTCTTCGACCAGGATGGGCGCCAATCCCATCGAGGGCTCATCCATCAGCAACAGATGCGGTTTAGCCATCAAGGCGCGGGCCACCGCCAACATCTGCTGTTCTCCACCCGAAAGTGTCCCGCCGGGCTGCTCCAGGCGTTCCTTGAGCCGGGGGAAGAGCCGGAACACGTGCGTCAGGCTCTCCTCGATCTCGTTTTTGTCTTTGCGGGTGAACGCGCCCATTTCCAGATTCTCGCGCACGGTCAGCGGAGCGAAGATGTGCCGGCCCTCCGGCACGTGCACGATGCCGCGGCGTACGATGAGGCTGGCTTCCGTCTGCGTGATGTCTTCGCCGCGATAGAGGATCTGGCCGCTGTCGGCGGATTGCAGGCCGGAGATCGCGCGCAGGGTGGTGGACTTGCCTGCACCGTTGGCGCCGATCAACGTGACCACCTCGCCTTCGTCTACGTGAAACGAAATGCCATGCAAAGCGCGAATCGCGCCATAAGACACGGTCAAATCTTTGACTTCTAGCAATGCCATAGTAGCTCCTTCGAAAATAGCGGTTAGCCGTTAGCTTTTAGCTGGGAATTACCGCTGAACGTGATGGGGTAAAGGGGGGTGTTTGCGCCATCACGTTCAGC